>CAZDSE010000078.1:3853-7239 GCA_964507905.1 uncultured bacterium
AAGAAAAAAAACAGTTTTAAGAAGAATTGAAGCAGATCCTGTATTTAGAGATGTGGTTGTTTCGAAATTTTTGAATCGATTGATGTTTGGGGGCAAAAAAAGTGTGGCTGAACAAATTTTCTATGATGCATTAGAAATGATTAAATCAAAAAATTTGGGAAAAGATCCTTTGGAAATATTTAAGAGAGCTTTGGACAATATTAAACCATTTGTTGAAGTTCGGTCACGTCGAGTGGGTGGTGCAACTTATCAAGTGCCCATGGAAGTTCGCCCTGAACGTCGTCAAGCATTGGCAATACGCTGGATGATTAATTATGCCTCAGAGAGAAAAGGACGATCGATGGAAGAAAGATTGGCTGAAGAAATGGTCGATGCTTATAACGGCACAGGTGGCGCTATTCGTAAAAAAGAAGATGTTCACAAAATGGCAGAAGCCAACAAGGCTTTTGCTCATTATCGTTGGTAGTTATTCATGGCAACAAAAGAAGAAAATTTAAATCGAACTAGAAATATTGGGATTGCTGCGCATATTGATGCAGGCAAAACCACAACCACGGAAAGAATCCTATACTATACAGGGCGTGTTCATAAAATTGGCGAGGTACATGAAGGAACCGCCACCATGGATTGGATGGTTCAGGAACAAGAGCGAGGAATTACAATTACGTCTGCAGCAACAAGCTGTCAGTGGCATGATCATAACATTAATATCATTGATACTCCCGGGCATGTGGACTTTACGATTGAAGTGGAACGATCGCTTCGTGTTTTGGATGGTGCGGTATGTGTTTTTTGTGGTGTGGGGGGTGTGGAACCACAATCTGAAACGGTGTGGAGACAGGCAGATCGATATAAAGTTCCAAGAATTGCATTTGTGAATAAAATGGATCGAGTTGGGTCCGATTTTTGGAGCGTTGTTGATCAAATGAGAGAGAAGCTGGAAACAAAGCCTGCCGCCATTAATATGCCACTGGGGAAAGAAGAAAATTTTAAAGGCATTATCGATTTAATTCATATGAAAGCGTATCAGTGGAGCGGAGAAGAGTTGGGCGCAAAGTTTAATATTATAGATATTCCGGAGGATCATAAGGAGGCGGCTCAAAAAGCGC
Organism: uncultured bacterium; assembly: GCA_964507905.1. Taxonomy (GTDB): domain Bacteria; phylum Bdellovibrionota; class JACOXK01; order 2-02-FULL-40-11; family 2-02-FULL-40-11; genus CAZDSE01. Next base: position 4,963 of record CAZDSE010000078.1, read on the forward strand.
GCGAACAATTATTAAATGTGGTTGCCGAAGAAGATGAAATTTTTTTAGAAAAATATTTAAATGGAGGACAATTTTCTCCAGAAGATATCGAAGCGGCTATTCGGAGAGCGACGATTACTTTTAAACTGGTGCCCGTTATTTGTGGGTCGGCTTTTAAAAATAAGGGAGTACAGCCGATGTTGGATGCCGTTATTAAGTATTTGCCCTCTCCATTGGATATTCCTCCTGTGAAAGGTAAATCAGTCCAGGGTTCTCAGGAATTGCTTCGCGAAACAAAATTTGATGCTCCTTTTTCTGCGCTGGCTTTTAAGATTATGACAGATCCATTTGTCGGGCAGCTCACCTATTTTAGAGTGTATTCAGGAAGTTTATTTTCTGGATCGTACGTCTATAATTCAGTAAAAGATAAACGAGAAAGAATTGGAAGAATTGTGAAAATGCATGCAAATAAAAGAGAAGAAATAAAAGAAATTCATGCGGGAGATATTGCAGCAGCTGTGGGATTAAAATATACAACGACAGGGGATACCCTATGTGATGAGGAGAATGCGGTTATTTTGGAATCCATGACTTTTCCAGAACCGGTTATTTCTGTTGCAATAGAGCCCAAGACCAAAGGAGATCAGGAAAAGTTGGGACTGTCGTTGCAAAAATTAACCCTCGAAGATCCTTCATTTAAGATGCATACCGATCCTGAAACGGGACAAACCATTATTTCTGGAATGGGAGAACTTCATTTGGAAATTATTGTGGATCGAATTCTGCGAGAATTTAAAGTAGAGGCCAATGTGGGCAAGCCTCAAGTGGCATATCGAGAAACCATCCAAGGAACGTCAACGGCTGAAGGGAAATTTATTCGGCAGTCCGGTGGTCGAGGACAATATGGGCATGTCTGGATTGAAATTAAGCCACTGGAGCGGGGTAAAGGATATGAGTTTATTGATAAAATTAAAGGGGGAATTATTCCAAAAGAATATATTCCAGCAGTGAATAAGGGAATTAAAGAGGCCACAGAAAATGGCGTTTTGGCGGGGTATCCGATTATTGATGTACAAGTGGCCTTATTTGATGGATCATTTCATGAGGTCGATTCATCTGAGATTGCCTTTAAAATTGCAGGATCCATGGCGTTTAAGGAAGCAGTGAGAAAGGCCAAGCCAATATTGCTGGAACCCATTATGTCCATGGAAGTGGTGACCCCTGAAGAGTTTATGGGAGATGTTATTGGAGATATTAATTCAAGAAGAGGGGCCATTCAAAATATGGAATCAAGGGGAAAAATGCAACATGTTCTTTCTTTGGTTCCATTGGCGCAGATGTTTGGTTATGCAACGGATTTGCGATCAATGACGCAGGGCAGAGCAACGTATACAATGGAACCGTCACATTATGCGCCGGTTCCAACGAGCGTTGCGGAAGAAATTATTTCTAAACAGAAAGTGTAATTATTTATTAAGGAGGGAATATGGCGAAGGCGAAATTTGAGAGGACAAAGCCGCATTTAAATATAGGGACGATCGGGCATGTGGACCATGGGAAGACGACGTTAACAGCGGCGATCACAAAGGTACTGGCGACGAAGGGGTTAGCAGAGTTTTTGGCGTTTGATAAGATTGATAAGGCACCAGAAGAGAAAGAAAGAGGGATTACCATATCGATATCGCATGTGGAGTATCAGACAGCAAAGAGACACTACGCACATGTGGACTGCCCGGGGCATGCAGACTATGTAAAGAATATGATTACCGGAGCAGCACAGATGGATGGGGCGATATTGGTGGTATCTGCAGCGGATGGTCCGATGCCGCAAACGAGAGAGCATATATTGCTGGCGAGACAAGTGGGAGTGCCCAAGATCGTGGTATTTTTAAATAAAGTGGACATGGTGGATGATAAGGAGCTATTGGAGTTGGTGGAAGTGGAAGTGAGAGACTTATTGAATAAGTATGAATTTAATGGAGATAAGGTGGCGGTGGTGAGAGGCAGTGCGCTTAAAGCATTGGAAGGGGATAAGGGGGAATTGGGAGAGCCATCGATTATGAAATTAATGGATGCCATTGACAGTGAAATTCCAGAGCCCAAGCGAGAGACAGACAAGCCATTTTTAATGTCCGTAGAGGATGTGTTTTCAATTTCAGGTAGAGGGACAGTGGCCACAGGAAGGATAGAGCGAGGGATAGTAAAACCTGGAGAGGAAGTGGAGTTAGTGGGGATAAGGCCTACAGTAAAGACGGTAGTGACGCAAGTAGAGATGTTTAGAAAACTACTGGATGAGGG
>CAZDSE010000078.1:7249-8550 GCA_964507905.1 uncultured bacterium
AGGGGAGTGGATAAGGATGGGATCGAAAGAGGGCAGGTATTGGCAAAGCCCGGGACGATTAACCCGCATAAGAAGTTTAAGTGTGAGATCTATGTATTGACGAAAGAGGAGGGGGGAAGGCATACTCCCTTTTTTAATGGATACCGGCCGCAGTTTTATTTTAGGACAACGGATGTGACGGGGACGATAACACTACCGCAGGGGACAGAGATGGTGATGCCTGGGGATCGAGTGACGGTGGATGCGGAGTTAATTACCCCGATTGCGATGGAAAAGGAATTACGATTTGCCATACGAGAAGGGGGCAGAACTGTCGGTGCGGGTGTCGTTACCCAAATCGCTGAGTAAGTAAATAGATAGGGAGAAATTATGGAAAGAATTATTATTTTATTGTCTTGTGAAAAGTGTAAGAGAAAAAATTATTCTACCACGAAAACGAAAAGAGCAGGAGTAGAAAAACTTCAAACTAAAAAATATTGTTCTGCATGTCGAGCTCACACAAATCATAAGGAAACAAAATCATAATGCAGGAGTTGCATTTTAGGCCAGTAGCTCTAATTGGTAGAGCAGCGGATTCCAAATCCGCCTGTTGGGGGTTCGAGTCCCTCCTGGCCTGCTCTTTAAGAAGGGATGGGTCAAAATGACGGAGTATAAGAAGATCGTTTTTAGTTGCTTTCTGGTTTTCGCTGTGATAGTTTTCTTCGTTTTTAACAAGTTGCTTGCGTCTGTCGTCGGTTATTTTGATTTCTATGCATACGGCGATTATGTTGAAGTGATTGTGCGTGTGGTGCCGATGATTGTGGCGATTGGTTTATTTGTAGGTTTATATCAAAATCAAAAGGCAGTGACATATATGGGAGAAGTTGCTGCTGAGTTAAAGAAAGTGGCATGGCCGCAAAAAAAGGAAGTTTCAGCTGCAACGGTGGTGGTGATTATAGCGGTCTTAATTTCGGCATTAATTTTGGGAATGTTTGATTCGTTATGGTCTTTTCTGGTTCGAAAAATTATTTCATTCGGTGGATGAGTTGTTATGGTGATTGGTTATGGTAATTTATTATGGTAGTTTATTATGATAGATAAGTCCGTGAAACAGACAGAAGTGGCATCAGAAGAACAAAACGAGCAGAGATGGTACGTGGTTCATACCTATTCGGGTTTTGAGGAGAAGGCAAAGAAAGCATTAGAAGAACGAATTAAATCTTTGAAAATGGATTCTTTTTTTTCACAAATTTTGGTTCCATCAGAAAATGTGGTTGAAATCGTAAAAAAAAAAAAGAAAACTTCAAATAAGAGATTTTTCC
>CAZDSE010000079.1:0-4388 GCA_964507905.1 uncultured bacterium
TCAAAATCATCTGAGGCAACTTGCCTGGCCCATTTGCCCCATTCGTCCTTGGATTTTTGAACGACTGGAACTCCCGACTGATGTGACAAATTAATCAGCTCATTCATTTTATGAGATGATTTATCTTTAACAAGAACGATCTGAAAAATATCTGCTGGACGCGATTTCACAATCTCAAGAACACTATGAACTCCAAATATGACTTTCCTACTCATAACGTCGAATTAACGTTTGAAGAGTTTGTTTGGGATTTGGAGTCTGAAAAATGGCCCGCCCCAAAACCAAGAAATCTGAACCGGACACTATCGCCTCGGATATAGAAGCCATTCTCTTTTGATCATGGGCATGCGATTTTTCATCCAATCGAATTCCAGGAGTGACTGTAATAAAATTCTGTCCAAATTTCTGTTTAATCGCTTTCACTTCGTGGACACCACATACTACGCCATTCAAATCCGCTCGGTGTGCAAGTTCAGCACGTTCCATGACATCATTTAATGAGCTGTCTAGACTGGTTAATACGGTCACCCCAACCAGAAGTGGTTTATTATCATGAACTGCACGTTTTGCAGCCTTCATCATCTCTTCTCCACCGGAACAGTGAATGGTACTCATAAAGACATCATAATCACTGATGACTTTGCACGTTCGACCCACGGTATTTGGAATATCATTGAGTTTTAAATCCAAAAAAACTTTTCCGCCGGCCTTATGAATGTCTTTAATGATTTTCGGGCCTGTTTTCGTAAATAGTTCCAAGCCCACCTTAAAGATCTGCACATGATCCACCAAAGATTGAACTTGTCTTAATGCTTCTTTGGCATCGGAAAAATCAAGCGCCAGTATTAATTTTTTTGATAAGTTCATCGCGAATTCTTACTGTTTCAGAAACGGCATCCTGGATATTCACCAATCGTTCCTCTTTTTCGTCACGCAACTTTAACCCAATCTTTCCTTGGCTCAAGCCTCTCGAACCAATCGTTAGGCGAATCGGCACTCCAATCAAATCAATATCTTTAAATTTTACGCCGGCTCGTTCATCTTTATCATAGAACAAAACTTGATCTGTCCGATTCATAATATCTTTATATAAAGCATTGGACACTTTTTGCGTCTCAAGATCCGTCATATCCAAAGGAACAATCGCAATCTCAAATGGAGCAAGTGTGATGGGCCATTTCATTCCATACTCATCATGATTTTGTTCCATTGCGGCTGCCATTGTTCTTCCAACTCCAATGCCATAACATCCCATTTCAAAAGGCCGTGCATTCCCCTTGGCATCGAGATATGACGCTTTCATCGCCTGGCTGTATTTCGCCCCCAAATAAAAGATATGCCCGACTTCAATCCCGCGATACGATTTAAACGCTCCAACTTTACCAACTTTACATTGAGTACAAGGATCCCCTTCCTTTTTCTTTAAAAAATTTATATTCCCTGAGTATTTGCACTGATCGCAGGATAAAATTTCATCTTCTCCAGATTGGGCCAACACGTGAAATTCATGAGAAAGAGAACCCCCTATATTTCCCGTTTCTGCTTCTACTGGACGAAAGTCGAGCCCACATCGCTTAAAAATCCGATGATATGTTTGAAACATATTTTGGTATTCGCGCTCTGCATCTTTTGAAGTTTCATGAAAGCTATACGCATCTTTCATTAGAAATTCTCTCCCCCTCATCAAACCAAATCTTGGACGAATTTCATCTCGAAACTTGGTTTGAATTTGATACAGGGTCACTGGCAATTGCTTATATGATTGGATAAATTGTCTTGCGATATCTGTAATCACTTCTTCATGAGTGGGGCCCAAACAAAATTCTCTTTCATGACGATCTTTCAGTCGGGCCAATTCCTTTCCCATGAGATTCCATCGGCCACTTTCTTGCCAAAGTTCCGCAGGCTGGAGCATGGGCATTAAAAGTTCATGAGCGCCTGCTCGATTTAACTCATCTCGGATAATGGTTTCTATTTTTTGAAGCACTCTCAATCCCAATGGCAAATATGTAAATATTCCTGCTGCGACTTTCTTAATCATTCCCGAACGCAACATGAGTTTATGAGAAATCACCTCAGCTTCAGATGGTGTTTCTCTCAAAGTCGGCAAAAAATATTGTGAAAGTTTCATGGAAGTGCCTTTGGATTTTGATTCTCCATCTGATTAATTTGCTCTAATAACGCAGGAAGTAAATCCTTTTCAGGAACTTTTTTAAATGTCTTTCCATCCAAATACAAGAGTCCTTCTTTTTTGCCACCCGCAATTCCAACATGTGCTTCTCTGGCTTCTCCGGGTCCATTCACTGCACATCCCATGACCGCAATTTTGATCGGGGTCTTCAAATGAGACACTGCTTTTTCGACCTGATTTGCCAGCTTTACAACATCTATATCCGCCCTGGCACAGGAGGGACATGAAATAATATCCGGGCCAAACACTCTTAAACCCAAAGATTTTAAAATTTCTTTCGCTGTTTTGATTTCATCCTTGCAATCCGCAGTCAAAGATACTCGAATCGTATCTCCAATGCCGTCATGCAACAACGCACCAAATGCCACAGCCGTTTTAATGGAGCCAGAAAAAGCAGGCCCTGCTTCTGTCACCCCCAGATGCAAAGGATAATCTACCCTTTTGGCCAACAAACGATATCCATCAATGGTCGTTCGAACATCAGACGATTTCATAGAAATTTTAAAATTGGTAAATTTTTCTTTTTCAAAAAACTCGACATATCGCTCTGCGCTTTCAACGAGAGCTTCCACACTCGGAAATCCATACTTGATCAATAAATCTTTTTGCAAAGATCCACTGTTGACACCAATACGGATCGCAATATTCTTGTCTCTGGCCTTCGTAATCACTTCCTTAACCTTTTCATCAGAACCAATATTCCCAGGATTGATTCTCACCGCCTGAACACCGGCTTCGATGGCCAAAAGGGCCATGTGGTAATCAAAGTGAATATCTGCAATCAATGGAATGGTGATTTGTTTTAGAATATGAGGAAGAGCATCTGCCGATTTTTTGTCAGGCACACTCACTCGAATGACTTCACATCCCACCTGTTCTAATGCTTTGATCTCCTGTATGGTCGCTTCTGCATTCCATGTCGGAGACATCGTCATGGATTGAATGACAATCGGAGCTCCTCCTCCAATTTCCACATTTCCCAATGTTATTTTTCTTTTGCTTCCCATATTTAGATCTCAATCTGATACGATTTTATCTTTCGATGGAGATTGCTTCTTTCCATACCAATGGCCTTGGCAGTTTTAGAGATATTTCCATCGAACTCTTTTAACTTATTCGCTATATACTCTTTTTCAAATTTCATCTTTGCATCTCTATAATCATTTTTATCGATATTGTCACTCTCTTGCTCACGAATCAGCACTGGGATATTCTCTATATTAATTTCATTCCCCTCTGTCATAATAAACAATCTCTCAACCATATTTTTAAGCTCCCGAACATTTCCTGGCCAATCATAATTTAAAATGGCATTCATGGCTTCACTTGATAAAACTTTGGGTTTTTTCCCATTTTCACTTGCAATCATTTGTAAAAAATAATGAACCAGATAGGGGATTTCATCCTTCCGCTCACGCAGTGGAGGAACAAAAATGGGGATCACATTTAACCGATAAAATAAATCTTCTCTAAACTTCCCCTCTTTAATTTCGTCTTCTAAACTTTTATTGGTTGCCCCGATCACTCGCACATCCACCTCATATGTCGAAGTACCTCCAACCCTCTCAAACTTTTGTTCTTGTAAAACCCTCAAAATTTTTGCTTGGGTTTTTAGGCTCATATCCCCCACTTCATCTAAAAATAGCGTCCCTTCATGCGCCAGCTCAAATTTTCCTCTCTTGGCTGCCAAAGCCCCCGTAAAAGAACCTTTTTCATGGCCAAAAAGTTCGCTCTCTATCAGTTCCTCCGGTATGGCGGCGCAATTGACTTCAATAAATGGCTTCCCACTTCTTGAGCTTAATTCATGAATTTTTCTGGCCACCAATTCCTTTCCGGTTCCATTTTCTCCAGTAATCAATACCCAACTATTCGGTGGCGCTGCGATTTCAATTTGTTTTTTTAAATCCTGCATGAGTTGACCATGGGCCACCATCTCATACCGATTGGCCACCATATTACGAAGAATTTTATTTTCTTCCTGAAGTTTCTGAATAGACAAAAGGTTTTTTAAAGTTAGAATCAACTTCTCGAGCGATAGTGGTTTCTCTATAAAATCAAATGCCCCAAGCTTCGTGGCTTTGACGGCAGTCTCAATCGATCCATGTCCTGACATCATAATGACAGAGATTCTGTCTTCCTTGGATTTTATTTTTTTAAGCAGCTCGTAGGCTTCATCCGAAATAGATATTATTTTTGT
>CAZDSE010000079.1:4398-8109 GCA_964507905.1 uncultured bacterium
AATATCCGGAAGCCAAACGTCGAGAAAGACGATATCTGGACTGTGCTTTTCTAATTTTACCAGAGCCGACTGACCATTTTCGGCATCAAAAACTTCATACCCTTCTTCTTTTAAAAGTGAATTTAATGACAGACGGATATTCTTTTCATCATCTACGATTAAGATTCGAATGCTCTTCATGACGCTCCTTAACCATCATCGCAGGATCCAAAATATGCTTTGGGACACCGGCTGATAAAATGGGTAATTCAATAACAAACTTCGTTCCTATTGGAATATTCTGGGCCACACGAATATATCCTTGATGATCTGCTATAATTTTTTTCACAATGGTTAGCCCCAATCCTGTACCTTCTTTTTTAGTAGAAAAGTAGGGCTCAAACAATCGAGATTTAATCTCATCCGGCACACCAGATCCATTATCTGTTACCTCAATGCTGACAAGCTGTAAAGGCTCATGGCATTTTGTGTTGATTTGTATATGACCACGACCCGTAATGGCACTCACCGCATTGTCCAATAAATTGATAAATACTCTCTTCATTTGATCTCTGTCCATTTCCATAATTGGCATCTTATTTAACTCTCGGTATTCGAAATCAATATGTTTGTGTGCTTCTTGATACAAGGTCAATGCCTCTTTTACAATGGGACCCAAAAGGCACGGCTTTAAATTGGCCTCTGGTAGCTTTGCAAAATTTGAAAATTCATTTACGAGATCTCGCAAGTCATCCACTTGAGTAATAATCATCTTGGTACATTCATCAAACACATGATCTGTTTCTGACAGATATTTTCGCCTCAATCTTTGAGCCGAGAGTTTAATGGGGGTCAACGGGTTTTTAATCTCATGCGCAATCCGCCTGGCAACTTCTCGCCACGCAGATACACGTTGGGCCTTCATGAGCTCAGTCAGATCGTCAACCACAATAACCATACCCAAATATTTTCCATCATCATCTTTCATGGCTGTCATGCTCACGAGCAAAGTCATATCCTTATCATTCACAGAGGCTTTGATCTGCCGACCCACCGTTTGTTCAGCAGTTTCTAAAGGAGCTCTTAATAATTCTTCAATTAAATTTAAAAAATCCTGTGATAAAATTTTTGAATAATGCGCTCCCATGGATTTATATGCCTTGAACCCCAAAAATTCTTCAGCAGCATTATTCATGGTTGTAATCATTCCTTTTGAATCAATGGCAATGACACCCGCTTTAATATTTTTTAAAATTGCTTCCTTATTGCGTGTGTTTTCCTCTAGTTCGGTATATGTTTTTTGTAATTCTTGGTAGGCAAGGTTTAACTTGTGACTGTTTTCTCTTAAGTCTTTGGTCATTTTGTTAAATGACTGAACCAACTGTGCCAATTCATCTTTACCTTCATAATGGATTTGAATATCTAAGTTGCGCTGAGCAACGGCCTCTGTTCCATGTACCAATCTTTGAATCGGTATTGTAATTTCTCTTGCCAAGTGAAATCCAAGCCAAACCGCAGTAAATACAATCAACAGTGCCATGAGTGCCAAAATGGTAAAATAAATCGTTCTCAGTGACCGACGAATGGGCTTAATCTCTCGATACTCATTATAGGTATGATTTATGTATGAAACTTTTTTGACGATATCGGGCGAAATATATAAACTCACCACCAATGCGGCTCTGACGCGTGTTTTGGTTTTATCATATAGCGGGACCACACAGCGAAGCAAATCCCCTTCTTTTAAGTGCTGAACAAAAGACGCTTGCCTTCCCAAAAAACCTTCCTTTAAGAACTGCTGCTCAAGTGGAGGAAATGATTTTTCAGGAAAGTCCGGCTGAATGACTGAAATACCCTTCCCTTCCAGATTCGAAAAAATCTCAATGGCATCCAGGTCATAATGTTTTTGAAAATTTTCCATGACCACCTTTAGTTTTTCGTGATTGGATGAATGCAATAATTTTTGGGTGGCAACCGTATTGGAGATGGTTTCTCCAAACTGAAAACCTCTTTCACGAATGGTTTGATAGTACTGCGCATTTAAATCCAAAGCACTTTGGAGAGAATTGGTCAGCTGAAAACTAAACCATTTTCCAAAACTATTATTGATATAGAGGGCCGAAACGGTAAAAAGAAGAAGAGTTGGAATTAATGCAAAACTAACAAAAACAATAACCAATTTTGTTTTTAATTTTGACCCCAAAAGTCTATATTGTCGTTCCCAAAATAACTTAATGACATTTCGAAAAACCAAAAAAACCAAAAGACCAATCAAAATGATATTGATATTGATCAACGCAAAGAAAAGAACACTATTGATGAAGGGCAAATGGCTGCTTAAACCAGCCAATTTAATTTCGATATAAGTTAATCCAAGAAAAAGAACGGAAACAGCTAATATAATTAGTCTTTCTCGTCGTCTCCGGTATTGTTCACTGGCCCTATGTTTGTCTATGTCCTGTCGGTCGTGTAACGGGTGCATCTTGTCATTTTATACGTGATGAAAAGACCAGATGCAAATCCTAAATATTTTTAAGAATATATGGGCTGAGCAGAGGCAGGACTGTATATTTTTAAAGAATCATACACCGCTTCGGGTGCCAATCCAATGATGTATCCACATTCTTGAGTGAGTACTTTTCTAAGTAACTTATAATGGAGCTCATGTCCTGCTTTGTGAGAAATCCAATGTCCTTGAATCGCAAGTCCCAATAAAGCCATATCTCCAATGGTATCTAGAACTTTATGTCGAACAAATTCATCTTTAAACCGCAATCCTTCTTTATTGAGGACATTTTTCTCATCCACCACAACTGCATTGTCTAAAGAACCCCCTTGAATGAGTCCTCGAGTCTTTAGCATTTCTACATCTTTAACAAATCCAAATGTTCTGGCTTTGGAAATTTTTTCACGAAAATCTTGCGATTCTAACTTCAATTCAAATTTTTGATTCCCAATCAGTGGATGAGCAAATTCAATGGAACACGTCACTTGGGTTGAACGATGACTCAGCAAATAGCAATAACGATCTCCCTCCACCACAGAAACTGGTTTTGTAATCACCAAAACTTTTTTCATCGCATCCAACTCGACGATCCCACTTTTTCTGATTTTTTTTACAAATGGATAACTGCTCCCATCCAAAATGGGAATTTCAGATCCCATGACCTCAATTTCCGCATTGTCGATTCCCATTCCCCATAATGCAGAAAGCAAATGCTCCACTGTCGAAATCGATACTCCATCTTTACCCAAAGTTGTAGACAGTGTGGTATCCACTACGTATTGACTCAATGCAGGAATTTTGATGGGTCTTTCCAAATCGGTTCGGACAAAGAAAATACCCTGATTTTCCTGGGCTGGCTTCACAATCACTTTGCAAAATTGACCTGTATGGAGTCCAATCCCTTCAAATTCTATATTACGTTTCAATGTTTTTTGTAGATTCATAAAGTTCCACCCTTTTTAAGAGCAAAACCCATGCCAAAGCAATAAGAAATTTCACAAAAATACAATTATATTAATTAATTCATGCAGTTAAACACTATTTTCATATTTTGACATTCAGAAACAATATGTAGAATATGTTGAATAATCACCACACTTGTTGAAATAAATCTACGATCATTCTATTACCCACATGCAATGATGGGAGGCAAGAGGAGATCTTCTAGAGCGGAAGTAAAGCGCAGCCCGAAGGGCGAGCCATGAAGCGAAAGACGATCTCCTCTT
>CAZDSE010000080.1:0-8095 GCA_964507905.1 uncultured bacterium
ACAATATTCTTCCTCACAACAATTTGGAAATTTATGAATTGAATACCGCCAAATCAGAGCTCATTGATTTTCCGGCTTGGCTTCCCAAACTGACATTTTATCGATCTTTAAAACTATCCAATGGTAATATTTTAATTGTCGGGGGAATGGGGAATTACAAACGAGTCATTGAATTTGACATCCCATCAAAATCTTTTCGTGAGAGAGGTGTACTTCAAGAGGGAAGAGAGGATTGCGAAGTTCGATATTTAAATGATCATGAGCTTTTAATTGCAGGTGGAACCAATGATTCGTATCAAACGACGCCGACCATGGAAATTTTTGATTTGAGTTCCAACACGTCTCGTCTTTTAAATTTGAAATTGAATCAACAGCGAGAAGATTTTTCCATGATTCCAATTGGCGCCCAAAAATTTGCTTTTATTGGTGGAGAGATTCACGGAAATCCAGATCAGATTTTAAGCAGTGCCGAAGTCTTGGATTTAACCACACAAACGATTCAATTCTATCCTAATTTTCTTCCCGGTGGTCGCTCTGATCATCAAGGAACGCTTCTTCCGGATGGAACCGCTCTTGTCACTGGCGGCGAAAATGCAGCAGGATCTATGATTTCTTCAGCGATGGTGATTAGGTTTTAGCTGCAAGATATCTGGTAGTGGTGACTTAAAAATTTGGATTGTTACAGGAGTGCGTTTTTTTACATAGGTGATATCGGCATAGTTTTTGCTTCTTCTATATCGTGGATAGAGCAGAGGTGACATTCCATGCTTGTATATCAAGCGCAAATTGTCACTTGTAAAGGAGTTTGGCAGTGTTTCATACATTAAAATATTTGCTTTGGGCTGATTTTTTCATCGTTATTGTACTTCCTGTTTGGGGGCATGCAGAGAATGGCGAAGCTCTCTTAAGCCAAGAAAGAACCTTCTTTGATACTAAATATAGTTATGATCGCAATGCCGATGGTAAAGTGGATCATTGGAAAATAGTCACCCCATCTGGAGCGCTTCGGATAGAAGAGCTTGATATTAATTCTGATGGTAAGCCAGATTATAAAAGGAAGAATACACCGATTAAGAATCTCATCGAAATAGTACAGGATAAAAATATAGATGACGAGTGGGATCATTACACATTGGAATTACCTCTTAAAAAATATACTTTTATTGATAAAGATTTCGATGGAATTTATGATAATTTTTTAGTTTTTAAAAAGGATCTTAATCAGGGAGATCTTCTTATCTGTTCAGAGGAAATTCATGAGGAAGTAAGGCCTAGTTTGATTACTTTTTTAAAAACCGTTTCTAAAACATGCTCACATGAACTTTCTGAAGTTGTAGAAGTTTTTTCAAAAAATTATCTTTCTTTAGAGACGCTATTAGATAGCGCCCTTGAAGATCCCTACAATCATCCAGAACGGTGGGAAGAATTGCTGAGAAAAACTCGAATGGCCTTAGATCTTCCTTCAGATGAAGTGCTTCCTGCCAAAATTATTCTTGAGAAATCCGAAGACACTCTTATTGATATGTCTGCTTTCATAACACTTCAGCACGACATACATATTTCCCCATCAAGATTCAAAGACAATCTGCCCCTCTGGCTTGCAACTCTATCGCATGAGCTTTTACATGCGCATCAATTTTCTACTCTATTTGATTATTTAAAGAAATTTTCTTCTCCAAAAGATCCCCTTTGGAACATGTCTTGGTCAATATTTATCTCTTTTCTGGGTACCCTATATGCACTTCCATCGAAAGAGGAGCTGATTAAAGTTGTTTCTATCCAAACTTCTTCCATGCAATGGCTATTGGCTCAGTTTGTGTTTTACTCTAATTCACATATGGTTTATGAAATGTTGATAGAGGTTGAAGCGAACTATTATGAGGTTATCAATTTTGATACCTTTTTTCCCTTGGCAGAATGTGAAGAAACAAAGTGGCCACTGTTTGGTCGCCTTACTATCGTTAACTCCTATTCCTTATGTCTCAGGAAAGCTTTATCTAAGCCTTTTAAGACACATGATATTTTAACGGGGATATTTTTTTCGAGTTATCTATCTAATGAAATGGCTCTTTTAAATAGGGATATTGTTCCTATTTTGCAATATATGAACGCTCAAGAAGATCCCGAAATAAGAATGGCTATTCAGGAATCGTATGAAAAAATTAGAAAAAAAATACATCGGTTTTAAAAGATGAATAAAAATTATAAGGAGGTTTTATGTCTATAAGTACTAATCGTCGTTCAGTTGCTTTTCTTCTGTTTTCAGTATGTTCATTACGTCTTTAACTTATATCCCACTCTAAACAGATACACGGCGGTGGCAAACATGCTGATGGCCATAAGAAGAATGATGGTAAATGTGAGAAGGATTGGGAATTCTTGGTGGCCCAAAATTCCATATCGGAATCCATTGACCATATAAAAGATGGGATTGAGAAGGCTGATCGTTTTTCCAAATGCAGGGAGCATGTCAATCGAGTAAAAAATTCCACCCAGAAAAATAAGTGGGGTCACAATATAGTTTATAAATAATCCCACATCTTCCCAACGTTCTGCCCAAAGACCGATGATGATGCCAAACGAAGAAAATACAAGCGTGGTCAGTGCAAAAAATAGCAGCGTGAGTGCCCAGGAATACAGGGGAATGTGGAGCATGAGATCACCGACAATTAAAACCAAAAAACCGACCAAAAATCCACGAATGACAGAAGCAACCGTAAAGGCCATAACCATTTGCACATAAGATAACGGTGTTAAAAGAATATCTTGAATGCTCGAATCATATCGGGCCACAAAGAGGGCTGTCGAAGCATTGTTGTAAGAACTTAAAATAACGGCCATTAAGACCAAACCCGGAAAAATAAATTCAATATATGGATAGCCTTGAATTTCACGGATTCGGCCACCCAATGAATAGCCGAAGATAATGATGTAGAGCACCGCAGTAATCAGTTGGGGAAAAATGGTCATGCTTTTCATGAGGAGAAAACGGGAAATTTCACGTCGGACAAGAGTCAGAAATGGAATCCAATGAACGAAGAGATCCCTCGGCTTTGCCTCGGGATGACTGGTGTGTGTTGGATCAGACATTGATTTCTCTCTTGGTTTCGGGGACAAAGTAATTCAATAAATTTCCTTCACATTGCTTTAAAACATTGGGTGTCGATTCGTGAATTAAAATTTGTCCTTGGTGCAGGATGGCAATTTCATCACACAGTTCTTTGGCTTCTTCCAAATAATGCGTGGTGAGCAATATGGTTTTTCCTTCTTTATTGATTCTTCGCAAATAGTCCCACAGATCGAGTCGGAGTTCGACATCTATACCGGCGGTGGGTTCGTCTAAGATTAAAATTTTGGGATCATGAAGCAGCGCTTTGGCCACCATGGCCCGCCGTTTTTGGCCCCCGGAAAGTCTGTGAGGTCTTTGGTGCCGGTGTTCCCACAAACCAAATCGCATGAGGAAAAAATACACTTTTTCTTTAAGTTCTTTGCCAGACAATCCATGCATTCCACCTTGATACATAAACAGTTGTTCGATTGTAAACAATCGGTCTAAATTAAATTCTTGTTGCGAGAGTCCTATGAGTGATCTCGTTTTTTTGTATTCGCGATCCACATCATGACCAAATACGTTCACATCGCCGCTGGATCGCATGGTGAGTCCGGAGATGATATTGATGGTGGTGCTTTTTCCTGCACCATTG
Organism: uncultured bacterium; assembly: GCA_964507905.1. Classification (GTDB taxonomy): domain Bacteria; phylum Bdellovibrionota; class JACOXK01; order 2-02-FULL-40-11; family 2-02-FULL-40-11; genus CAZDSE01. The sequence continues at coordinate 3,705 of CAZDSE010000080.1, forward strand.
GGACCCAAGAGTCCAAAAAAAGATCCCGGTTTAATGACGAGATCTAGTCCTTTTAAAACAGAAGTCGCACCAAATGACTTATGAAGATTTGAAATTTCTATTGCATTCATGGCCGGACAAACTGGAGGGTTTGTTCAAAAATTTTGGATGGGGATAAACCGTATTTTTCATAAAGGGCGTCAGCAGTTCCTGATTCACCATAAATATCTTGGACTCCGATTCGAAAGAGTGGGGTGCCAGTGCCTTCCTCCGCCAACACTTCACTGACCGCGCTCCCAAGCCCGCCCACAATATTATGATCTTCTACGGTGATGAGATGCGTATGATGCTTGGCCATTTCAGAAACCAATTCTTCATCCAATGGCTTAATGGTATGAATATTAATGACCGAACAGGATATGCCTTCTTTTTCTAATTTTTCTGCAGCCAAAAGACTATGATAGACGACGCCACCGGTTGCAAAAAATGCAACGTCTTTACCTTCTTTAAGTATGACGCCTTTTCCGTAATGAAATTCATAGTTTTCATTAAATAGTGAAACCAAATTCTGACGGGTCAGTCTCACATAAACAGGGCCTTTATGATGAGAGGCCAGGTATTCAATCATGCGATCGGTTTCTGTGGCATCGGCCGGTTGAAGGACTCCCATCCCTGGAAGCGATCGCATGAGTGCAAGATCTTCAAGTGCCATTTGGGTATAGCCATCCTCACCAATGCCAAGACCCGCATGGGTCCCAATGATTCTTGCGTTGACCTGATTATAGGCGACAGAAATTCGAACAGTTTCAAATCGTCCTGCCACAAAACATCCAAAGCTACATAAGAAAGGAACTTTTCCAGCGAGTGCAAGACCCGCTGCTGTGCCAATCATATTGGCTTCGGCAATGCCCATCTCAAAAAAACGGTTCGGAAATTTTTTTGCAAATCCAACGCTTTTGGTTGAAACCGACAAATCCGCATCGAGAACCACGACATTTGGATATTTTTCTCCAATGCGAACCAATGTCTCACCAAAAGCCGCCCGCGATGCTTTTTGTGATTTTGGATTAACGGCTAAGTAATTCTTTAATGGCCTCATCCCGTTGTTCTGGGCTTGGGGCAATTCCGTGCCATTCAATGTTATTCTCCATAAACGAGACCCCTTTGCCTTTGACCGTGTTGGCAATGATCATATGGGGTTTTTGTTTTTCTGTTTGCGCGTAATCGAGCGCATCTAAAATTTCTTCAAAGTTGTGACCATCGATCTCTTGAACATCCCAATTAAAGGCTTCCCACTTGTCTTTAAGAGGGGCAAGATTCATGACATCTTTTGTGAATCCATCAATTTGACCTTTGTTCGCATCAACGATGGCAATGAGATTATCAATTTTAAATTTTGGAGCCGACATGGCGGCTTCCCAAACTTGTCCCTCTTGAATTTCTCCATCTCCCAAAAGGCAATACGTTTTAAACGGTTTTTTATCTAACTTTGCTCCAAGAGCAATTCCCTGAGCGATGGACAATCCCTGTCCCAAAGATCCGCTCGATGTCTCCATAAATGGAAAACGGACATGATCGGGATGACCCTGAAGACGGCTATTCACTTGTCGCAAAGAATAAATTTCTTCTTCTGGAAAATATCCGGATTTGGCCAAAGCCGCATAAATGATGGGAACCCCATGCCCTTTGGATAGAATGAAACGATCTCGATCCTCCCAAAGTGGATTTTTGGGATCATGGTTTAAATAATGAAAATAAATGGCCGATATCAAATCTGCCGCAGAAAGACTTCCTCCCGGATGTCCCGATTTGGCTTCGCAAATCATTTTAAGGGCCAGGATTCTTAAGTCTCTGGCGGTATTTGACAAACTTTGGATTAAATTAGTCCGTTCTTGAGGATTCATGAATATGTAGGTTTTACTGGTTATTCAGCTAAAAATCAAGAAGCACATTTTCATTGCTATGTCCAAACGGGATGGCTTAAGATTTTCTCAGTATGATGACCATTATTTTTATTGCTCTTACGATCCTGGGACTTGTGATCTCCCTCTATTTCACAATGGTCTATCTCGATATGACGAATCCCACCATGGATATGCTTGCCAAAGCATGCAACATTGATTCCAAAATATGTGAGCGGGTGATTGAAACCCCCATCTCACATCAATTTGGAGTGGCCAATTTTATTTTGGGGATATTTTATTATGGAAGTTTATTGTTGTTTGCTCTGTCGCCATTTGGTTGGGCAGACTTTTTTTATCCAATTTTTTTAATGTTAAGCTGGGCAGTGGTCATTTTTAGTTTGTATTTGGCGATGCAATTGATCTATATTTTAAAAATTCCATGCAAACTTTGTTTTTTAAGTCATGGGATTAATTTGGGAATCGCAATTCTATTGAGTTTATATTAAGCCATGCCGACACGAATCGAAAAAGATAGTTTGGGAGAAAGGCAGGTTCCAGAAGCCGCGTATTATGGCATTCAAACCCTGCGTGGGTATGAAAATTTTCAAATATCTGGATTGAGAGAACCTGATGTCTTCATTCGAGCCTATGCCTATATCAAAAAATCAGCTGCACTGGTGAATCAAGAACTCGAAGTTTTAGATCCTAAAATTTCTCATGCCATTGTTCAAGCGGCAGATGAAGTATTGTCACAGAAATTCCGAGACCAATTTATTATTGATGTGTTTCAAGCGGGGGCGGGAACTTCATTTAATATGAACATGAATGAAGTCATTGCCAATCGCGCGAATGAAATTTTGGGGCATAAAAAAGGCGATTATTCAAAGGTGAGTCCCAATGATCATGTCAATCAGGCCCAGTCGACCAATGACACATTTCCAACCGCCATGAGGATTGCAATACTTTTTGAGAGTCTCGAAGTTGAAAATAATTTAAATTATTTGATTCAAAGTTTTAAAATTAAAGGAAAAGAATTTGATGCGGTTGCGACCACCTCTCGTACGCATCTTCAAGATGCCGTTCCCATTCGACTGGGTCAAGAATTTGAAGCCTATGCGGTCATGTTGTCTAAAGCTTTAAGAAGAATTCAAACGGCTAAGCAAAGTTTGAACTATTTAAATATTGGGGCCACGGCATCCGGGACGGGAATGAATTCCCACCCTCAATATGCAGAAAAGATGGCATTAAAATTAAGTGAACTGACGGGGCTAAAATTAAAAGTCGCTCAAAATCTGGTAGAAATTGCTCAAAGTACGGCGGATTTCGCGGAATATTCTTCGTCACTTAAAAATTTGGCTGTGGATATTACCAAAATTTGTAATGATTTAAGGCTGCTTTCGTCTGGTCCTCGTACGGGGCTCAACGAAGTTTTACTTCCTGCTGTTCAGCCGGGTTCTTCTATTATGCCAGGGAAAGTAAATCCCAGTATTTTAGAATGTGCGAATATGGTGTGTTATCAAGTGATCGGAAATGATTTAACTGTCACGATGGCGACCCAAGCCGGGCAACTTCAGCTAAATGTCATGATGCCTTTAATCATCCATAACATTTTATTTTCCACAAAGATTTTATCCACCATGATGGCCATGCTCACCAAAAAATGTATTGATGGAATTTTGGCCAATAAAGATCAATGTCAAAAATATTTTGAAGAAACATTGGGAATGGCCACGGCCTTAAACCCGATCATTGGATATTTAAAAGCGGCCGAAGTGGTGAAAGAATCCATTAAAACCCAAACATCTATTTTAAAAATGATTGGAGATAAAAAGATTTTGTCCAAAGAGCAAATTAAAAAGTATCTATCTCCTGAAAGACTCACGAATCCTGGGATTTTGACTAAGAAATAGCGCAAATTTAAAATTTATGAAAATTCACAGTTGTGAACACTTTTTTAGGGTGCGGTGAAGTTTTAGGTTGACCCGTTCATTTTCTCATATTACAAGCGCACCCATCATGACTCATGAAGTTTCAGTTTTTGATTTTACAGATTACAGAAATTTTCTCTCAAGCTACTTAAAATCTAAAAAAGAGAAAAATAAAAAGTTCTCTTTGCGGCTGTGGGCAGGAAAGTTAAATCTCAAAAGCCCTTCTGCCTTAACGATGATTTTAAATGGAGAAAGACAAGCTGGAGCCGAACTCACAGATCAATTCGTTGATTATTTTAATTTTAATCATAGCCAAGCCAAATATTTTAAATCTCTGGTAAAACTATCTAAATGTAATGGGGATGAAAGAAAAAGAATAGAGCTTTTAAAAACACTTCAAAATGTTCATCCTAAAAAAGAACTCCACCTTTTAGAAACGGATACGTTTGATGCCATGTCGAATTGGTATTTCCTTGCCATTCGAGAACTCATTCAAATAAAAGGCTTTAAAGAAGATCATGGGTGGATTTCAGAAAGATTGGGCAAGAAAATTACACCTCAAGAAGCCAAAAAGGCAATT
>CAZDSE010000081.1:0-8023 GCA_964507905.1 uncultured bacterium
GATCTGTAAATCCAGCCACGTGTCCAGAGGCTTCCCACACTTTGGGGTGCATGAGAATGGACGCATCGAGCCCTTCAATATCTTCTCGATTCACCATGGCATTCCACCACAGCCTTTTTATATTGTTTTTGAGTTCAACGCCGAGCGGCCCGAAGTCCCAACAACTTCCAAGCCCGCCATATATTTCACTGCTTTGAAAAATAAAGCCACGTCTCTTACATAAAGAAACCAGATTTTCCATGGTTAAAGCCACGGCTGTCTCTCCGCGGGTTTCATGATGCCCAATTGCTTTGAAAATTGGAGCTGATAAAATTTATAATATAATCCCCTTTTATCCATTAAGCTTGAATGCGTTCCCTCTTCTGCTATGCGTCCTTCCGCCAAAACCAAAATTCGATTGGCATGCTGAATAGTAGAAAGTCTATGGGCAATAATAAAACTCGTTCGTCCTTTCATCAATTCTTCTATGGCTTTTTGAACCAATATTTCTGACTCCGTATCCAGCGCCGATGTTGCCTCATCCAGCACCAAAATGGGAGCATTTTTTAACAATGCCCGGGCTATGGAAATCCGCTGACGTTGCCCGCCCGAGAGTTTTACCCCTCTTTCTCCAATCCGCGTTTCATATTGCTCAGGAAGCTCCATAATAAATGCATGCGCATTGGCAGCTTTTGCGGCTTGAATAATTTCATCTTGTGACAATGAAGGATCCCCATAGGCTATATTATTGGCCACGTTATCATTAAATAAGAAAATATCTTGCGACACCACCGCCACAGACTTTCTTAAAGAGGACAGGCTCAAATTTCTAATATCTTCCCCGTCTATTAAAACTTTGCCCTGTGTCACATCGTAAAAACGCGGCATTAAATTCACAAATGTGGTTTTTCCTCCCCCACTTGATCCGACCAGTGCCACCACATCTCCCTTTTTCACTTGAAGATTAATATTTTTTAAGACCCATTCAGAATCGTTTTCATATTTAAATGATACCGAATCAAACACAATTGAATTGGAAAACGATTTTAGATCGACTGCATTTTTTCTTTCGACCACAGAATGCCGAACATCCTACATGGCAAATACCCGATCTGCCCCACCCAACGCTTTTTGAAATCCGGTATACAATCCATTTATTTTTTTAATGGGATCAAATAAGAGACCCAATGCCACCCCGACACTTAAGACATCGGTTGTGCCTCGATAGCCATATAAAAATGCAAGACCTCCTCCTCCCAAAAGAATAAGAAGCGATGGCGTTAAATTCTCGACTTTAAGCCACCGATACTGCATTTGAATCACTCGGGCGTTGTCGTCCAAAAATCGTTTCTCCAACACTTTTTCCAAATTAAAGGCTTTGATAATTCGAATACCCGATAACGTTTCATGCAACGTATTGTTCAACGTTGCCCAATATTCCTGTCGTTTGTGGGTCATCCGTCGAAGTTTTCGGCCGACATAAGACACCAATAAAATCATAGGAGGTAAAATGGCAAGCGACAATAGCGACAGTTGCCAGTCCCTGTAGAATGCCACAATCAATAGTCCCAAAATGGTAAATGGATCCCTCAGCAATATGGTAATGCGATTTAGTCCTTCTAAAAGCAAGACAACATCACTGGACACAATGGTCATGAGTTTCCCAGTGGATGCCTCCGAATAGTAATCCAACGACAAGGACAGATACTTTTGAAAGAGCTCATGACGAATGGTTCGAATAATTTTTTCACTGATATACCCCGCCCAAACCTCATAATAGTATCGTGCAATGGCACAAAAGATGGCGAAAACGATGATCATTAAGGGAATCAGCGTTTTTTCGCCACCGGATTTCCCAACCAAAGTCTCTAAGAGTGGCTTTACCGCCAACGCAGCACCCGGTTGAAGGCTCGATGAAAATATTCCAAGAACCAATATCCCAGCAAATTGCATGCGATAAGGCTTGGCATAGGATAAGAGGCGAAATAAGACTTTCATAAGTAAGATTCTATGGTTATCTTACTTGTCTGATAGTCGCAAGTCATTTTCAAATAAAATTCTCTTTCATTTTATTTTAGACTCCTTTAAACTGAAATTCATATTCATGCGAAAAACCCGCGCGACAAGAGCAGGTGTGGTTTTTTGGATGTTCCTTCTGCTGCCGACCCTCGCAATCTCAGCCAATCATAACGTAAAAGAATGGACATTTTTGATTTTTATGAATGGCCACAATGACTTGGACCGTTTTGGCGCCATGGATATTAATGAAATGGAACAAGTGGGCTCGACAGAAGATTTGAATATCGTCGTCCAGTGGGCAAGTTTGGCGGGTCAAAACACCAAACGCCTTCTCGTTCACCAAGATTCCGACACGGACAACGTCACCTCCCCAGTCGTCCAAGACTTGGGAATGCCTGTCGACATGGGAAATTATGAATCTTTAAACGAATTTATTGACTGGGGAGTTCAAAACTATCCTGCCAAGCATTATTTTATTGATGTCTGGAATCACGGATATGGGTGGCTGCCCCGCTCGAGAGACGCTCTTCAAGACATTAGCTTTGATGATTTAACAGGTCACGTCATTTCAACCAAACAATTGGGAACCATCAGCCAGCACGCCAAGGAAACCATTGGACACCCGGTCGATATTTTGGGAACCGATGCATGTCTCATGTCAATGCTCGAAGTGACAAGAGAGATGTCTGACTCGGTTCATGTGTTCATTGGTTCTGAAGATCTCGAACCTGGCGAAGGATGGCCATATGATCTTTTTCTCAAAGAATGGGTAAGCACCCCAAAAGCATCGGCCAAAACCGTTTCAAAAATTTTGACCAAAGTCTATGTGGATTATTATGGCGGCCTCGCCCAAACGGGCGTTACGCTTTCCAGTTTTGATCTAAAGAAAATCAACCCTCTACTCAAAGCCACGCAAGATTTCGGTCAAGCCATATTATCCCTAGACACAGAAACCAAAAATCTCTTAATTGAAACGATTAAACAAACAACCAATTTTACAGGATGGGATTATATTGATCTTTTGGATCTATTAAATAAAATTTCAGAATCCAACACAATCATCTTGGATGAGAGAGTCACCAGCAATTTGCGAAAAACGATATCTGACTTTGTCATTTCCAATCATTATTCATCTGACTTTCCAGAGATTGGGGGAGTGAGTCTCTGGCTCCCCAATAATAGAATGATGTTTGATCTATACAAAGATGTATATCAAACCCTCGAATTCGATAAACTCACTCACTGGTCTGCGATGTTAGAAAATCTGCTGATTGCTCAGAAACTATAACTCCACCCCATTTGAGCTGATACCAACTTCCTCTCCAGCATATACGATTCGTCACCCAGGCTTTGATCCAAATCCACGCCAACACACAATCGCGAAATGGGAGCAGCCAAATATAGCGATAGGTACTTTGATCGCCAATATAAAGATAGTTTAGGAGTGCCCCCAGTCCAATGCGCAGCACCATCAATGGAAAACAGGCTAACGGACACAACAGAAAAATTCCAATAATAAAAAATCTAGACGGCATGAAACTTCGGATGGTTGAAAACCATCTCATCATATGCGCATAATAATCTGCAAACGAACTTTCATGATGAATGCATGAGACCAGATGGTTAGATAAGTGGATTTTATACCCTCTCTCAATAATCTTTTTTCCAATGAGTCCATCATCACATATATTATGCGCCAGCGCTTTAAACCCTCCGATCTCTTCCAACACCTGACGTCTCAACGCAATCGTCGCCCCAATACAAAAATCAATCTTTCCCAGTACTCCCACAGGCGCAAATCCAGGGATGGAATCTGCATTCATCCCAATCGTCTCAAGACCAGCCACCCAATTCTGGGATTCTCGATAGACAGGGATCGCCGTTACAGCTCCCACTTTAGAATCCAAAAGAGGGGGAATTATTTTTTGTAAATAATCCATCGTCACTCGCGTATCGCTGTCATTATAAACAATGAAATCATATTTGGCTTTTTGATACCCATTGTGGAGATTATTCACTTTGGCATTTGATCCAACATGATCATTGGAAATGACAAGAGAAATATCTTTGTTTGGATACTTTTGAATTATCTTTTTCACCAGAGGGATCACAGGATCCGCATCAGACTGTACACAAAAAATAACTTCATACTTTGGGTAGTCTACTTCGCAGTAACTGGAAAAGTTTTCCAATGCCCCCTGATCAAGCCCTTTCACCGGTTTTAAAATGGATACTGGCAGCCATGAACCAGCTATATGAGTTTGCTTTCTTCGGAAAAAAAGAAAAATGAAGATAAAATTAAGTATCGCATAAACCAGAAATAAGATTAATAAAAAATAGAAAAATAGCATCTTTGTATTCTGAATTTATTTCTTAGTAATCAAATATGGAATTTTAAGATCTTCTAAGATTTTTGCGATCTGTATGAGAAGATATTTGGGGTCTTCCGGATTTTGCATAATTTATTTTATCTCCAACAATTATTTTAGCAAGTCCCCACAGTTGAAATCCAACTGACACTTTATCCTCCGCAGACATTTTTCTAAAAATGTCATCTTGAATATCTTGAGCATTTCTCATATCTCTTTTCAATTTCTGGTCCTCATAAAGATGGATTTATAAAATATGCCCCTAGTCCAAATTATTTCCTATAATCCAAGCCAATCCAAAAATAGCGACATAGGCCCATCCACCAAGAAATGTAAATAAAAATGTAAGTACAAACAATGCTGGGAATCCGATAAAAATAAAACCCAATATGGGATTTCCAACCACTGTTTCCCAAATTGAATTTCGTCCTCTCAATTCATCTGCCATCTTTGAAAAAACACGTTTATATCCCACTATACTGGCTTCAGCTTTAACATTCTGAAGTTGCTGACTCAGTGTACTATCTGTATCCACTGATAATAGAGCTGACAATTTTTCACGATCAGAAAGTTGTCGATTTGTTACAATTGATGTAAATTTTTCAATCTTACTCGATGAAATCCCCGAACCAGAATACACAAAGCTTTCTTGAATGGCTTCTAATTGTAAACGTGCGGCATCTTCCGATAAAGCTTCTATTTGTTTCTGAGCAACTTTAAATACTTCTTTTAGATTAAACGCCAGATTATTTTCCAACTCATGATGCGCTACTTCAATTCCATAAACATCTGAGATCTTCTGAAAGTACTCCCCCTGTTTTTCAATTTCCCCTGCGATCTGTATTCGCACATCTTCTGTTAATAAATAATTGGGCCGTACTATATCTTGTGAGGCATAGGACATCGCAATCGTCTGTGTCACAAAAAATACAGAAGCTAATATTCCTGAAATAAGTGTTTTCATTTTAAACCCTCCTCCGTATTTAAAGTAAATTCCTCAAAATCTATAGCGCCAGAAGAAATAACAAGCAAGAGGTAAATCTTAGAACTATAAGAAAAAGAAGATCACTATTTGTAAATTAACCTTTCTATCGCTCACGCCCAAATCCCTTTTCCCATCCACGTGATGCGATAATTAACTCAGTAAACCAGCAGACTATAAATACTGTAATTGCAGTAGATCCCGGTAAAGCCACCGATGCAAATGCGATCACACCAATAATAACTATTGCCCAGCTGTAATCCATTTCATCCCACGAATCATCCCACGCACGGCTTCTTAAATCAGATGCCACATCAGAAAATGCTTTCTTGTATCCCACATTGAATGCCGAACTTTTTAATTCCTGCATTTGTTCAGTGAAATTTTCGGTGCGATATTGAGAATAGAGAGCTTGTATTTTTTCTTTCTCCGTCATTGCACGATCTGAAAGTAGAGATGAAACTTCTTCAGGTTGAGAGGCAGATTTAATATTTTCCAATACCACTCTTGCCTGATCTTCCGTCATTCCTTCTATAGACTTCGAAGCTTGTGAAAGAATATTATTTAGATTCTCTGTCACTACTTTTTGGAATTCCAGATCCGCAACTTCTATCCCAGACATATCTGCAATATTTTGAAAATATTCCCCTCTTTCTTCAATCGCATCTGCCATCTGATACCACACGTCTTCAGTCAAAGAAGATACCACATTCGCTGGTTCCCCAGCTGCATACGACACCGCTATCGTCTGCGTCACAAAAAATACTGAAGCCAATACTCCTGAAATAATTGTTTTCATACGACACCTCCAATGAAACTGCCCAAGTTTATACCATCTCTGAGATGGTATAAACTTAGGCAAGTTTTAAACATCTATCTATTATCGATGATAGTGATGAGTCGACCCATGGCTATTTGAGTTGTATGGATAGCTGGAATGTGGGTGATAGCTATAATATCCATACCCACCGCATCCACCGGCCACATAATAGTAGGTCGGTTCTGCTGTTGCGGCGGCAACCACAATCAACAAGATAAACAGAATCAAAACCACCACTAAAAACGCGTCGTCTCCGGAACTGTAAGTATCAGCAGGCGTTCTGCTTCGCACTTGTGAGGCGAGATCAGAAAAAGTTTTCTGATAGCCACTCAAAGAGATTTGAGACTTAATCTGATCAATGTCTCCTCTGAAATGCTCCGCGGTTTGACTTTCATTAATTCGAGTCATTTTTTCCTTGGCACTCAACGTGCGATCCGAAATAATGGAAGCAATTCGCTCAACATCCGCATCTCCCAACTCCTCACTTTTAGACGCCAATGAATTTTCAACCTTCATCAGCTGAGTTTGGGCTTCTGCTTCCGTCATTTTGGTTACCACTTCTTTTGATTTTGCAAAGAACACGGATAAATTTTGATAGGTCATCCGATCAAATTCCCGTGCGGCAGCCTCTTCACCATAAAGATCTGCCATTCGTTGCAGATATTCGCCTTTGGCTTCCATTTCATCTGCAAGTTTCAGTCTTAAATCTTTCGATGAAAAAAGACTATTGGTCCCCTGCGCTTCCGTACCACCGGCCAACGCAAAAGATTGAGAGATAAAGAAAACCGAAGTTAATATTAATGATAGAACACTTTTCATACGATACCTCCTTATTAATCAGGTGTGGTACCTGGAATTTGAAACTCTGTCAATGTAAAACCTACTTCATGCTGTATGTCAGAATTTGATCTAATGGCCTTTCCACGGTTCACCCGGAAGGCGCTCAATCAAGATAGTTTTAACCGCCTTCTCGGCTGCTTTCCAATCAAACGTTGGGGAATCTGCTCTGAGAAGTGGTGCGATATCGGCAAGGAACGCTTGGTCCTGCATTTTTCCGGTGAGGTTCGCCTCAAACTGTGCCCGAGAAACAGAAGTCTTCTGATGCGCAAGATAGTGCTGAAAGCTTTGAATAACTTTTGCCGGCTCGATTTTTGGAAAGGTCTTCAGTGCTGTTGCTATGTCGAATAGATCGCGCCCCTTCTTTCGTTGATAGAGAGCGCGAAGTTTGGTTCCGAGAAGCTCTTCAAGCGAATATGTAAGAACATCCGCTTTTCCAACGAACCACATGCTTTTTACCTCAAACAGTTTTTTTTGGAGATCAAATACGGTAAAGTTTTCTCCGTTATTAACCTCCACCTTGAGACGCATCGGCTGCGATGGTGGCGTCTCCGATTGATAATGATAGGTTAGCGTGAAGCGTGCCTGCTTGCGGTCTCGTCGAGGTTCACCAAGCCAGGGATCAAGAAGCTTTCGGATGGCATCAATCGCAGGTCCGATCGGGCCTCGGCGAAGCTGCACCAAATCGATGTCCTCCGAGTAACGTGATGGCTCATCAAGAAATAGTTTCTGCATCGCAGTACCACCTCGAAACGAAAATTCCTTGGATAGGTACTCATCATTATATAACTGGACCAGTGCGCGACTGATGACAAGGTCCTGCTCAATGTGAGCTGGATCAGCCCAAGGAGCACCGAACTCTTTCCATTCTCGAATCGCATTTTGAGGAATCATATATCAGGCTCCACAACTTCATTGACGATTAGACTCCACTTTTCCTCTTTTTTCAGCTTCAAGGATTTGGGTGATTTCCAGTTCGGTCGAAGAGATGCAAAACATGGGCGGCACTTTTCCAGC
>CAZDSE010000082.1:0-218 GCA_964507905.1 uncultured bacterium
ATCTGAAAACACTTTTAAAACCTCACTGAACTCATTTTCTGTCATCATCTCAATAGATCTTTCCAATGCAGCTTTAAAATAAATGAAAACCTCATCATACTCTACTTGAAATTTTCGATGAGCTTCTTCAATGCCAAATTGATCCTGGATGGATTGATATCGACTTCCCTCTTTTTTTTTTTTTTTACATATATCTATACGAGATTCCAAACTTTCTT
>CAZDSE010000082.1:228-4306 GCA_964507905.1 uncultured bacterium
GATGGTCATCTGAAATACCGCTCCAGAAATTTGGAACAAAATTTATTAATTTTCAATCCGATATAAAATAGGCTAAATCGTTAGCCCCCGCATCTCGTCTGAAACAAACTCAAACAGAAATTGATCGTAGATAATGATAGACAAATCCACCCAACGCCTTGACCTTGGACAATATCGACCGCTGCCCCAAAAAATCACACAGCGCATTTGCCATGGCCAAAGATCGATCGGTATATGGAAACCACCAAAAGGGTTTCACAGAAATACGGTCGACATTCACATGTTTCATCTGAACAAATTCCCTGAGGCCTTCGATCGAATGAGTCCGGCCGATACCGCTTTTTTTAATCCCTCCCCAAGGCGTTTCACACAGTGCATGGGTAAATACACAATCATTCACCGTAATCGTTCCCACTTCAATTTTTTTGGCGATATCTAATCCTTTGGCAACATCCTTCGTCCATACAGAGGCACACAGCCCAAATGAAGATGCATTTGTTTTTTGAATGGCTTCTTCTATTGAATCCACCACTTGAATGGGGAGCAACGGACCAAATGTTTCCTCAGTCATAACACGCATGTCGTCTTTTACTTCTGTCAGAACAGTCGGCTCAAAAAAATATCCCTTGTCGGACAAAACTCTTTTTCCTCCGGTCAAAATCTTGGCTCCCTTTTTTATCGCATCATCAATCTGAACATCATATCGATCCAATTGAGACGAAAGTGTTATGGCTCCCAAATCTTTGGTCATCTGAAGAGATTTTGTTTTGATTACAATTTTTTGAGTGAGCTCTTTGGCGACAGATTTTTCAACATATACCCTTTGAACCGAAGCACACACCTGCCCACTATTGGTAAAACCTCCCCAAACGAGCCCATCACTCACCAAATCCAAATTGGCATCTTTACAGACAATGGCGGCATCCTTTCCACCGAGCTCTAATAAACACGGCGTCATATTTTTAGATGCCTGCTCCAATATTTTTTGGCCGACATGTGTGGATCCTGTAAATGAAATCTTCTTTACAATGGGCGATGAAATGATCGCCTGCCCTTGAGCTCCCTCCCCATAGCAAACATTAACCACTCCTTTAGGAAATCGTGCCAACTCAATAAGTTCGTTCATCTTCTTTGCAATTGGAAATACAAATTCCGATGGCTTTACAATGACCGTATTCCCAGCCAAGACCGCCATGACTATTTCACCCATGGCAATCGAGAATGGATAATTCCACGGAGACAATATCGCCACCACCCCATAGGGTTCATATCGAATGATGCTTTTCTTATGAACAAATAAATGAAGCGGAATGGAATGTCCCTTTAAAACCTTGGGAGCTTTTTTTGTAAAATAAGAGATAAGATCTAAGACCGGTATGATTTCTGCGGTAAGCGCTTCGACCTTGGGCTTCCCCGTCGTTTTCGAGATAACATCAATCAGCTCATTTCTGTGTTCATAGATTTTATCTTTTAATGCGTAAAAATATTGGACTCTTTCATGAATGGCTGTCTCTTTCCATTGTCTAAATGTTGAGTTTGCCAAATGAAGAAGTTCTTCTACTTGAACATCATCGTCGATTTTAAAAAATCCCAAGCTTTCTAAAGTCAGAGGACTCTTCACTTCTAATGTTTGATTCAAGCGTTATCCTTTCTATAATGACGAGCGGATATGAGTCCCTGGGCTTTCATTAAAACTAGAGGCCAAATATAACGGCACTGAGAATTTTTGAGCCAGCGTCAACGCATCCTCATGTAAAACTTTTGATCCTTGCTTCACCAAAGATAAGACATCCTCGTATTTACAATGTTCGAGTCTGTAAGCATTTTTAGATTTTTTCGGATCTTCTGAATAGATGGCATCCACATCTTTATAGAATTCACAGCGCTCGGCATGGAGTGCAGCCGCCAATGCCACCGCGGTTACATCGGATCCACCCCGCCCCAGCGTTGTAATTTCTTTTTTTAAACTCACCCCTTGAAAGCCCGCCACGATCACAATCTTTCCCAATTTTAATTGTTCACGTATGCGATCGGCTTTTATTTCTAATATTTTGGCTTGGGTATGGGCTGTATCGGTCACAATCCCACTCTGAGAACCCGTTAGGGAAATCGAATCTTCCCCAAGCGCATGAAGCGCCATTGAAAGAAGCGCCATAGAAATTCTTTCCCCAGAAGAAAGGAGCATGTCCAATTCACGAGCGGGTGGATTTGGATTCATGGTGATTGCCAATTGAGACAGTTCATTGGTTGTATTGCCCATGGCGGAAACGACAATCACAAGATCGTTCCCTTTTCTCTTCGCGTCTAAAATTCTTTGAGCCACACGTTTAATATAATCTACGGATGCCAAAGAACTTCCCCCATATTTTTGAACAATTAAAGACATAAATTTAATCCGGTAATATCATAGAAGAGGATGTTTTGTAAAACTTGGCCAAAAACAATGCAGACAAAGAATAAGATACAAATGCAGAACAGACCCCAGCAATCGCATAGAGCTCAGGAGATTGAAGTGTCATATGAAACCAATATTCAGGAATAATCCCAGCTTGAACAAATAATAGAAATCCCAGAAAAAAAGCATAGCGTCCTTCTTTCCCTCGTCTACGTCCCACCACCAATAAAAAAATAATTACAAAAATAAGGGCTTCTGCCCCTTTAAGACTGGCCAATTTATAAACCGTGGTTTGCATGAGTTGTGACGGAGGAACCATCCCCAGGACACGTTGAAAAAAAGAATAGACCAACACCGGAACTCCAAAAAAAATCAGAAAAGAAACCGTAATTGCCAAGAGTGCTTTAAAGAACGCAGCCACGCGAAGAATCATAAATAATTACATAAAGGGTGGCAAGGCAAATGTTGACAATACATATATTGTCATATATGTCTATCGTCATGGGACGAAAAAAAATATCGACAACCGTATATTTAACTGAAGAGCAAAATGAAAAATTAAAAGTGCTCAATCAAAAAACAAAAGTGCCCGTGGCAGAATATATCAGACAAGGAATTGATCTGGTCTTAAAGCTGTATCGAAATCATTTGCCCGGACAGATGGACTTTGATGAAGAAGCGACTCCGAATCAGGCTTCTCCCTCTCAAACTTCATCATTATAAAATAAGAGCGCACCCCCCACATGTCTTTAGATCATATACGAAATTTTTGTATTGTTGCTCACATTGATCACGGCAAATCCACGCTCGCTGATCGTCTGATTGAAAAAACGGGCGCCCTTCCCAAAGATAAAATTCAAGAACAAATGTTGGATTCCATGGACATTGAACGCGAACGCGGCATCACAATTAAGGCCCAAACCGTACGCCTTCCCTACAAAGCCAAAAATGGAAAAACGTATGAATTAAATCTCATCGACACCCCAGGTCACGTCGATTTTAGCTATGAAGTATCGAGAAGTTTGGCTGCCTGCGAAGGAGCCATCCTCGTTGTCGATACCACCCAAGGGGTCCAAGCCCAAACCATTGCCAATGCATATTTGGCGACGAGCAACAATCTCGCCATTGTTCCCGTTTTAAATAAAATAGACTTGGCCACATCCGATCCGGACAAAACAATGCTAGAAATCGAGGAAGTCATTGGAATCGATACTACGGATGCCATCAAAGCCAGTGGCAAATCTGGAGCTGGCGTCGAAGACATTTTGGAAGCCATTGTCGCAAAAATTCCACCTCCCCAAGGTTCTATAGATGAACCATTAAAAGCCCTCCTCATCGACAGTTGGTTTGATACGTTCTTGGGGGTGATCTGTCTCATTCGAGTCATCGATGGCGCTTTAAAAAAAGGAGAGATCATCCAACTCATGTCCAATCAAAAAATTTTTGAAATTCAAACATTGGGTGTATATGCCCCACTTCCCAAAGAGATTTCGGAACTCAAAGCCGGAGAAGTGGGATTTTTCTCTGCCAATATAAAGGAAGTCAGTGATGCAAAAATTGGAGATACGATTACCCATAAAGAGCGGCCTACGGCTTTGGCCCTACCCGGATTTAAAGATGTAAAACCTATGGTTTTTAGCGGATTTTTTCCGACGGAACCCAATGGCTACGAACCCCTAAAAG
>CAZDSE010000082.1:4316-8004 GCA_964507905.1 uncultured bacterium
GCCCGATACTTCTCAAGCATTGGGGTTTGGATTTCGCTGCGGATTTTTGGGACTTTTGCATATGGAGATTGTCCGAGAACGCTTGGAGCGCCACTTTCATGCAAGTCTCGTCACCACAGCTCCCTCTGTTGTTTATAGAATTATTATGAATGATGGGTCAACGCTCGTGATTGACAATCCATCCAAACTCCCGAACCCCAATTTATTTCAAGCCATTCACGAGCCGTATATTTTGGCGTCGATCCATACGCCCAATACCTATTTGGGAGATATTATGAAGCTCTGCGAAGAGCGACGGGGCATTCAACGTAAAATTGAATACCTGAATCCCTCTCATGTGCTCTTGGAATATGAAATGCCCTTGAATGAAATGGTTTTTGATTTTTATGACAAGCTAAAATCCGTCAGTCGCGGATATGCATCTTTTGATTACGACCTCACCGGATATCAAACCGCTGACTTGGTCAAACTCGATATTTTAATAAATGGCGATGCGGTGGATGCCCTTTCTCTGATCATTCATAAGGACAAGGCATACTATCGTGGCCGAGAGCTTGCCAAAAAATTAAAAACGGTGATCCACAGGCAAATGTTTGAAGTCGCGATCCAAGCCGCCATTGGGGCCAGAGTCATTGCCCGAGAAACCATTGGCGCCATGAGAAAAGACGTCATCGCCAAATGCTATGGGGGAGATATTACGAGAAAACGAAAACTTTTGGAGAAGCAAAAGGAAGGTAAAAAGAAGATGAAAATGATTGGAAAAGTGGAGCTCCCTCAAGACGCATTTTTGGCAGTTTTAAAAATTGACTAAGTGATTGATTATATGAGCCCGTTGTGTTATAAACATTTGAATTTTTTATGAAATTAAGACGTCCCGCCAATAAAAAAGGAACCATCCGAGAATACGCAGAAGCCATTGTTGTTGCTGTATTTATTGCGCTCATTCTCAGGGCTTTTGTGATTGAAGCCTTTAAGATCCCGTCTGGATCCATGATCCCCACCCTAAAAATTGGGGATCATATATTTGTCAATAAATTCATCTATGGACTTCGGATTCCTTATACCAATATTCGATTTTTCGAGTTTAGAAAACCCAAGCGAGGAGAAGTGATTGTATTCATTTATCCAAATGATCGAAGCAAAGATTATATTAAGCGGGTGGTTGGAGTTCCGGGTGACATTCTCGAAATGAAAGATGGGCTCTTACACGTGAATAATGAACCCGTTGAAAAAATCGTACAGGCCGATCGAAACATTCTTTATGATTTTGATGATCAAACGGAAGCTGATTTGTACAAGGAAAAAACAGGCACTGCTTTTCATTACACGCTTCAATATAAAGACGAATTTAATGGATTTAATTCGGATGCGAGAAATTTTGGCCCCCTGACTATCCCACCCAACAAACTCTTTGTCATGGGAGATAATCGGGACCGATCACAGGATTCCAGATTTTGGAGATTTGTGCCCATGGAAAATCTGAAAGGCAAAGCACTTGTCATTTGGCTTTCTTTGGATACGCACAATGAAAAGGCCTGGTTAAAAGTCCCTATGGTGCGATTGGACCCACTCGGCTTACGAATGGAACCCCTGCCAAGGATTCGTTGGGAAAGATTTGGGAAATTGATTCGGTAACAAATGACATTTAAGGCGCGTCATATTTTGGGCATGGATGACCTCTCGCGCCAAGATATTTTTCAAATTCTAGATCTTGCCACTAAAATCAAATCTCAAAAAATTAAATTAGAAAATTCTCTCAGTGGAAAAACCATCATCAATCTTTTCTTTGAGCCCAGCACCCGAACCCGCATGTCATTTGAGATCGCGGCCAAACGGTTGGGGGCAACGACTCTCAACATCACCGGCTCTGGATCGAGTGTTGTCAAAGGCGAAACACTCGTCGATACGGCCAAGAATCTGGATGCCATGAATCCGGATTGTCTCATCATGCGACACAGCTCGTCTGGCGCCCCCTATGTCATTTCAAAAATTTTAAATACCCCAATGATCAACGCAGGGGATGGATTTCATGAGCACCCCACCCAAGCGCTTTTGGATTTATTCACCATTTGTGAAGCCAAGGGAAAAATTTCGGGACTAACGGTCCTGATTGTCGGAGACATTGCCCACAGTCGAGTGGCCAGGTCTGATATTTATGGATTAAAAAAAATGGGCGCCAAAATTATTGTCTGCGGACCCCCCACTCTCATTCCACCGGAAGCCCAAAAACTGGGAATCGAAGTGTCATATGATTTAAAATCCTCAGTCAAAAAAGCAGATGTGGTGATGATGCTTAGAATTCAAGAAGAACGGCAAGATCGAATTCAATTTCCTTCGAAAAAAGAATATGTCCGATATTTTGGACTGAATTCTGAAACATTAAAGCTCGCAAAACCAAATGTCATTATCATGCATCCTGGACCTCTCAATCGCGAGATTGAAATTTCGTCAGATGTCGCTGATGGGCCCTATTCCATGATTTTAAATCAAGTCACAAATGGCGTCGTCGTGCGCATGGCCTTACTTTCACTCCTCCTAAAAGGAAAAACCAAATGAGAATTCTCATCAAAAACGGACGCGTTGTGGACCCATCACAAAGAATTAATGCGGTCAAAGACCTTTTGCTCAACGACGGAAAGATTGTCTCTCTAGAGGGGCCGGCACATCCTGGAGAGACGATAGCGCCAGCGTGTCTCAAAGGATGTGCCGGCCTCTCAGAAAGCCATGTTCACATCATTGATGCCAAAGGTCTGATTGTCGCACCTGGTTTTATAGACATGCACTGCCATCTGAGAGAGCCGGGACAGGAGCATAAAGAAACCATCAAAACTGGGACGGAAGCCGCAGCGCGTGGGGGATTTACGTCGGTTGTGTGCATGGCCAACACCGAGCCACCCAATGACAATGCGTTTATTACAGAATATATAAAGCTCAAATCCAAAACGGATGGGTTGGTCAATGTATTTCCCGTCGGAGCTCTCTCCAAAGGTCTCAACGGTGAAGAGCTGGCCGAAATTGGAAGCTTAAAAGAAGCCGGGTGTGTGGCGATTTCAGATGATGGAAATCCGGTTATGAATAGTTATCTCATGAGAAAAGCACTGGACTATTGCAAACATTTTGGATTGCCCATTATTTCACATTGTGAAGATTCACATTTGGTTGGAAAGGCACTCATCAACGAAGGACTTCAATCGACACTTCTCGGCTTAAGAGGGAATCCTGCCGCTGCAGAGGAAATCATGATCGCACGCGATATTGCATTGGCTGAACTTACAGGCCACCACGTTCATATTGCCCATGTCTCAACCCAAGCGGCCATGAGACTCATTCAAGATGCGAAAAAAAGAAAGGTACCCGTGACGTGTGAAGTCACCCCACATCATTTGTTACTCACAGATGAAGAAATCCAAGGATATGATACGCATTTTAAGATGGCCCCACCCCTTCGATCAAAATCCGATGTAAACTCACTCATCAAAGGTCTAAAAGATAATACGATAGATGTTTTCGCCACGGATCATGCCCCTCACAGTTCATTAGAAAAAAATATTGAGTTTGAAGAAGCCGCTTTTGGTATTGTTGGGTTTGAAACGGCCCTTCCACTCACATTGACGTTTGTACACAATAAAACGTTAACGCTCTCACAATTCATCGAAAAGTGGTCGGTGAGACCTGCACAAATTCTAAA
>CAZDSE010000083.1:0-7983 GCA_964507905.1 uncultured bacterium
AACTATGATATTGCTGAACATTTGGCACTTCGGGGATTTCATTGTTGGGTCATGCATTATCGGGGGGCGTGGCAAAGTGAGCGGCAATACTCTCTCCTATCTATATATAAGGATGTGGAGCAGATTCTTTCTTATCTCAAAACCAAAGGATTCCCTCATGATTCTATATCCTTAATCGGGGCATCATGGGGGGGATATGTGGCACTTGAAATGTTGGCCAGGAATCCAAATCTCTATAAGGTCATTGCGCTGGCTCCTTTTATCAATTTGGCCATTGATGATCATGCGATCGAAACCGGGGCGCAGTTTCTAAATTCCATTACAAAACCTGCCATTCGAAATTATGAAAAAAATCAGATTGTGGCTGATCTTAAAGTTGTGAGTCGGGATTATAATCCAGCGGATAAGGCCAATACCATGGATGGATCCAAGATTTTGATCATTCATGGAGAAAATGACACGATTTGTCCGGTGGAGCACACGGTAAAGCTCAAAGAATTGTTTCAGCCCTCCGCCAGATTGATTCGACTGGAAAATCAGGATCATTTTTTGCATACTAGGGAAGTCTTATTTGACTACTGCTTTAAATTCCTAAAGGAGGAAACATGAAAAAACTTTTTTTCTTTTTTGTTTTATGCAGTGTGGTATCGTTCCATGCGATGGCCATGAATAAAGTGGTGATTGCACATAGAGGCTTAAGTGGGACCTATCCTGAAAACACGATGATCTCGTTTAAGCAGGCATTAAAAACAAAGGCTCAATTTATTGAACTCGACGTTCATTTATCCAAAGACAATCAACTCATGGTCATGCACGATGAAAATTTAGATAGAACGACGAATGGCATTGGAGTGATTGGGCAATACACGGCCAAAGAATTGTCAATGTTTTCAGCCGGATTTAGCAAAAAATTTGGACGAAAGTTTTCAAAAGAAAAAATTCCAATGTTAGTCGATGTTTTGGACCTTATTGAAAACTCAGACAAGGGGCTTTTGATTGAAATTAAGAGCCATGATCTGGATCCCAAATATAATAAAAAAGTAGGCCCTATTGTTTACAATGCGGTCATGGAAAACTTTCCTCAAATGAAAGACAGAGTGGCGTTTATTTCATTTAATGTGGCGATCTTGGAAGAAATTCGAAAATTGGACAAATCGGTTCGTGTGGGGCCTATCTTTCATGCGCTTCCCAAAGAAGGAAGTCTGGCCGATCAGGCGTTGAAGCTCAATACCGATATCGTTGTATTCTCAAAAAAGCTCTTAAGTCTATCCCAAGAAGTGATCGAGCATCCCAGACAAGTGAAGCACTTTGTCTATACGGTTCTTCCGCCAGAGTTTAAAGACATGGATGAGACAGATGGGCTTTATGGATTTGCGACCGACTTTGCTGACCTAATAGACGAGTGAAAAAAAATCCCACAAAAGTGGTTTCTGCGCCGGGAAGGGTGTGTCTCTTTGGAGAGCATTCGGATTACCTTGGGCTGCCCGTGATTACGATGGCCATGAATTTGCGAATGAAGATCTCCGCATATCCCAGGCGAGACAAAAAATTTCAGATTGTGATGCCGGATATCAAACGAGAAGAAGCGTTCATTCCTTCCCAGCGTCTCACGTATGGAAAAAAACGAGATTACTTAAAAGCCGCGGTCAATGTATTAAAGCGCAGGGGATTTCGATTTCCCAACGGATTTGATTTTATCATTCAAAGTCAGATTCCGATTAATTCCGGTGCGTCGAGTTCGTCGGCCATGGTGATTGCATGGATCAAAATGCTCTTATCTCTTCAGCATCACGAGATCGAATTTGATCCGATTGAAATTGCCAAACTGGGATTTGAAACCGAAGTTCTAGAATTTAAAGAAGCCGGTGGTCGGATGGATCATTTTGCCATTGCCATGGGGGGAC
The DNA here is from genome assembly GCA_964507905.1 of uncultured bacterium. Lineage (GTDB taxonomy): Bacteria > Bdellovibrionota > JACOXK01 > 2-02-FULL-40-11 > 2-02-FULL-40-11 > CAZDSE01. Next base: position 1,905 of record CAZDSE010000083.1, read on the forward strand.
TCATTTATCTTGAAAATCACAAATCAATCGACATTCGGTATTTGGGAAATGCCATCACATCGATTGTGCTTGGAGATTCGCTTCAACGAAAGGAAACAGTCGAGAACCTAAAACAAAACAGTCGCGATGTGAAGGAAGGTTTTCGGCTGATCAAAAGTAAAATCAAAGATTTTGATGTGGAGCGGACGCTGGTGGGAGAAGTCTTAAAATTGTCATCCCCGCGAAAGCGGGGATCCATCGATGATGCTCCGCTTATCAAATCCATCGCCACACTCAAAAATAGAGATATTACGCACGCCGCCCTTCGCGAACTTATTTTTGATCCCGTGAAAGACCCCAAAAAAGTGGGAAAGCTCATGACCGAGCATCATAAACAATTACGAGATGCCCTCAAAATTTCCACACCCAAAATCGAATCCATGATCGACTCTGCATTATCTGCGGGAGCGCTCGGCGCCAAAATCCATGGCTCTGGATTGGGAGGCACCATGATTGCCTATGCGCCCGGCAAAGAAAAACAAGTCGCCAAAGCCATAGAGAAAGCGGGCGGCAAGGCTTTTATCGTGAAGAAAGACCGGGGAGTGATTGCAAGTTGATATTACCTATTGGGTTTTAGTGAGATCCAGAGCCGATAGAGCTGCTGAGGCTCCTATTCCCGGACCAAATCCGAATAAAAATAAAACTCTTTTTCCATTCGTATAAATTCCAAAAGTAAGACATAATGCGGCCCCACCCATCAGATGAATGCCAACATACGATCCATCTTCATCACCAAATCCAAGTGACAGCATGACTCCAACTGGGCCACTCACCCCTAGCCCCAATCCCACCATAGTAGTTTCAGTGCGATAATATCCGGTCTTTCCTTTCCAATGCCCACCTCGCCAACCTCCCAATTTTCCGATGATACCTATAAAATACATGTAGCATTCGTCTGACCATTTAAATGAGTTTGCGACCGCATTGTATACTGGATCTAAAAATGTTCTGCTTCGAAGAATTTGAGCGAATTCCCGAAAAGTGAGTGCATAGCCCACTTCATCGGCTCTTTCTTGAATTTGAGATGTTTCTTGTTGGGCTTGCAAAAGCATTTTTGATTCAATGAAACTTGCCAGTTTTTGCTGAGGGGTTAAGGATTGATTTGAAAGAATCAGATATTCGTCTTCCGAGTAGGAGATATTTGTTAAGTGTTGTTGGATTTGATGAATGACTTCCAGAGCCTGGTTTTCAGAAATACTCATGAGCTGATTTTTGATGGTTGCATTGAGGGAAGTTATAAATGAAACTCTTTCTTGAGCAAAAATTTCATGTGCCTTTTCAATGCCTTGTTCATCTTGAATGAGCTGTAATTTTTGTCCTTTGCTCTCAATCAGATTGGCCAGGTTCATTCGAGAGTTGTCAAAGGTACCATCTGATTCTAGGGCTGATCCCTGAACCTGGGCAAAGCCATAACATGAGCTTATTAAAATAACAGCTATTGTTCCCACCGATAGAAAAGAGTTTTTCATACTATACCTCCCGATGTTTGAACCATTTATTCTTGGGGTCCTTTGAGATACAGCCGAATCTATTTCCATGCAAGCGAAAGGATGCATTTTAGGCAAATACTGCTCCAAAATTTTGGAGCGGTTTTCAGGCCAAAAAAAGTTTGAGGCCACAAAACTGAACAAAATGATCAAAGTCGCTGTCCCGAGTAATTAATGGGATTTTATGAACGGTCTTCTCGTAATTTTTTGACATCGAGAGAGAATTTTATTTTTCCTCTCAGTTGTCTGATTTTATCATACGTTTTTCTTGCCGCCATGAGCTCTAATTTTCGATGACGAATGCGAACAATGATGAGAGAGCTGTCAGATTCTATCTTATAGACCAAACGGTAATTTCCCAGTCGAATTCGAAAAAGATCATGGCCCCCTTTTAATTTTCTGATCTTTAGAATTTCTGAATAGGGATCAATGCGAAGCATGTCGAGGACATGGAGTACTTTCTTCTGAGCATCATTTGGAAGTTTTTGAAATTCTTTTGCCGCAGAGCTAAAAAAATGAACCTGATATTTCACTTGGTGTTCTTAAGCACATCTTCAAGGCTGATTTTTTTCTCGTGACGTCTGTCTTCATAGGATGCCACATCTTCCTCGTCTTCCAAATGCTCTAAAATAGCTTCCGAAATAAAATGATTTATTTTAAGGCCACGCTTGTGACAAAAGCGAGTAAGTGCGTCTTTCAACTGAGCTGAAACAATGGTGGAAAGAAAAGCTGTTTTTGTGGCTGCCATATATTCTCCTTAAAAGGTGTGATTCTAGTATATATATTTTTCGTTAAAAATCAAGAAAAAACACGATTTTTCACGAAATTGTTGCCTTGGGCCGGCTCGGGCCCTCAGGCCATAGAGTGACAATTTTTGGAAATTGTCAGAAAAATAACTCTTTGCCCTTTTGGATCTTTGAGCTTAAATAGCTCGTCAATGGAAAAGGAAAAGGAAAAAATTCTTCTTAAAAGAGCTCAGGGGGAAGTGACGTCTCAAACTCCGATTTGGCTTATGCGTCAGGCGGGAAGATATCTTCCGGAATATAGAGCGCTTAGAGAAAAGCATTCATTTTTAGATCTTTGTAAAACTCCTGAATTGGCGGCCGAAGTATCTCTTCAACCTTGGAAGCGATTTCAATTGGATGGGGTGATTTTGTTTTCAGACATATTGGTCCCATGTGAGGGGATGGGAATTGAAATGGATTTTAATCCCGGGCCTGTGATTCGAAATCCACTTCGGACCCATAAGGATGTGAAATTTTTTGGTCAATTGAAGAATGAACCATTCAATCCAGATCGTCATGTGCCCTATGTCTTAAAGGCGCTGCAATTATTAAAAAAAGAAATCGGAGATCAATCCACTCTGATTGGATTTTGTGGGGCGCCGTGGACGGTGGCATGTTATCTGATTGAAGGCGGACATTCGGAAAACTTTGATCAAATTCGTCGGATGATTGTGGATGATCCATTTTTGCTTCATGTGCTATTGGATAAATTAACCGTGATGATGATTTCATATCTGGCGGCTCAGATTCATGCCGGTGCTGAAGTGGTTCAAGTATTTGATTCTTTGACTGTGCATTTATCGGATCAGCATTATAAAGAATTTGCACTGCCGTATGAAATGAGACTGATTGAGGCCATGAAAGGAAAGGTGCCTGTCATTTTGTTTGTGAAGGATACAGCCAGATTTGTGCCCAGTTTAAAGTCAGTTAAAGATGTTATATTGAGTTGTGATGCGAGCTTGAATTTATCCGATGCCAGGAAAGAGCTGGGGGATGCCGTTATTCTGCAGGGGAATTTGGATCCCGTGCTTTTGAAAGAGGGCGCAAAAGATGAGATTCAGTCGCGGACTGTGGAGATTCTTAAAGCAATGCATGGACAAAGGCATATTTTAAATCTAGGGCATGGAGTTCTTCCGGCGACACCCGTGGAAAATATACAGTGGTTGATAGATGCGGTAAGAAATTATGAATGACATCTTAAATTTGGTAAATAAATATAACACCCAGGGGCCACGGTATACGAGTTATCCGACGGTGCCCCAGTGGTCAGATCCGTTTGGCGAGAAAGAGTTTAAAGAAAAACTTTTATCTTTAGATCCGAGTGCGGAAAATTCTTTTTCTCTCTACACCCATATCCCGTTTTGTGAAGAAAAATGCTATTACTGCGCGTGTAATGTGGTGATCACCCAACAAAAAGATCAGGCAGATCTGTATTTGAAATATTTAAAGAAGGAATTGGATTTGGTGTGCGGATCGTTGGGGGCTAATTATCCAGTTAGTCAGTTTCACTGGGGAGGGGGGACGCCGACTTATTTGAGTTGCGCCCAGATAGAAACATTGTTTTCCGAATATAAAAAGAGATTTACGTTTTTACCTGATGCCGAGATTTCATTAGAAATTGACCCTCGGGTAACTTCTTTTGAACAATTAAAATTACTAAAATCTCTGGGGTTTAATCGAATCAGTATGGGCGTTCAAGATTTTGATGAAAAAGTTCAAACTGCCATTCATCGCAATCAAACAGAAGAAGAAACGCGAAAAGTATTTGATTGGTGTCGGAAACTTGGATTTTCATCCATCAATATGGATTTTGTGTATGGACTTCCATATCAAACGGAGCAGGGGTTTAAAAAAAATATACGGACAATTTTAGAGTTTAAACCAGATCGAATTGCCTTTTATAATTATGCCCATGTGCCCTGGCTCATTTCTTATCAAAAATATATTCCGGACGACTCTTTGCCGACGGGGGATGTGAAGATTAAATTCTTGCTGGAGGCCTTAAACATGTTTAAAGAATCCGGATACGAACACATTGGCATGGATCATTTTGCGAAATCTTATGACGAATTGGTTCAAGCCCAAAAAGATCATACGCTTCGGCGTAATTTCATGGGCTATACGACTCAAAAAGAATCCCTGCTGCTGGCATTTGGGGTATCCAGTATCAGTGAAATTCAAAATGTGTATTCACAAAATCAAAGAAAACTTTCTGACTATTACAAAGCGTTGGATGAAAACCGATGGCCTGTCATGAAAGGTCGCCGCTTGTCGCATGATGATATGATCCGACATGAAGTGATCATGGAGCTCATGTGTAATCTGCATCTGTCTATTTCGGATATGGAAAAAAAGTTTTCGATTTCATTTTGGGAGTATTTTGAGAAGGAGCAAGCGGGATTGGCGGCGATGGCGAAAGATGGGCTTTTGACTTTGGATGCTCAGGCCATTCAAATTACTTCATTGGGACGTCTGTTTATTAGAAATATTAGTATGGTTTTTGATGCGTATGAAATGGGTGAAAAGCAGGGGATGAGGTATTCGAAGACAGTATAGGGAAGAAGAGATCCTTCGGCCTTTCAGGCCTCAGGATGACATACGGGCTATCGCCCTCAGGATGACTTATATGAAACTAGGCGTTTTACTTTTAAATTTGGGAGGGGCGAGTTCGCTGGATGAAGTAGAGCCTTTTTTGGTGGAACTTTTTTCAGACCCCGATATCATTCAGATTCCTTTGCCGGTCCCTTTTTCAAGGTGGCTTCAAAAACCATTGGCCAGGTTCATTGCCAAGAAAAGAAAAAAATTATCTCAAAGTTACTATCGGGCCATAGGGGGAGGATCGCCGCTTCTCGAAATAACACAGAGACAAGCGAGGGCTTTAGAAGAGATCCTTCGTCGTCGCTTCGCGACTCCTCAGGATGACATAGTAAAAGTATATGTCGGCATGAGATATTCGAAGCCATCAATATTGGATGCGTGGAACGCAGCCAAAGGGGATGGATGTGAAACTATAGTGGCGTTGCCTTTGTATCCTCAATATTCGGTGGCAACTACGTCCTCCAGCTTTAAAGAAGTCGCAAGCCATGTTGCAGAGAAAAATGGCGCGCAGCCATCATCCCGAGGCCCAAATTTGACAGACCCGAGGGATCTTAAACTCCATTATATACAAGACTGGTATTCACATCCTTTATATATAGAAGCGATGACAAATAAAATAAACGCCAGCCTCAATCGTTTGCCGATTCAATTTCAAAATAATTTTCATCTGATTTTTAGCGCCCATAGTTTGCCCCTAAAGATGATTCAATCAGGGGATCCCTATGAGCGTCAGATCAAAGAAACAGTGCAGCTTATATTAAACAAATTACCCAATATAAAATCTTGGCATTTGTCTTATCAAAGTAAAGCCGGACCCATGAAGTGGCTAGAACCATCCACATGGGATCTTATGAAAGATTTGGCCGCGAGAAATAGGAATGAAACGCACAAAAGAGCATTGGTCATGGTTCCCATTTCATTTGTATCGGATCATGTGGAGACTTTATACGAGATGGATATTTACTATAAGAAGCACAGTGAACAGCTTGGATTTCCCTATTTTTGCCGGTCCGAATCTTTGAATACGGATCCATTGTTTATTTCGGCTTTGGGGGATGTGGTTACGAAGTGCTTATTGGGAACAGAAAAAAGATGATGAACATGAAACTGCCTATTTTTATACCATCGCGGCGATGGTATAAAAATAGGCAAATGTTTCAACCAGAGAAT
>CAZDSE010000084.1:0-7979 GCA_964507905.1 uncultured bacterium
AAGGAGACCCTGACTTTGAAAAACTGACGCTTACGAATAAAGCGTTGGTGTGTCCGTCTCAGAATGAAATCTATGTTTATTACTATATGCCTTCATATCTCATTGTAAGCGAAGAGTATCATGAGGACATAATAGAGACGTCAGAATCCCTATACAAATTTAAAGTTATCTCACCTTTGACACCCATGGACATTCAAATGCTCACGCAAAAACTAGAAGGACCTCGTGAATATACTGATGGCTTGATCACTTTTCCACTGCCAAGGATTCAAATTACTCTCCGCCCCATGCCCGTCCAAAAAATTGATGTCACGCTCTTTAAACGCCGAGACGACCAAGAATATGATTATTCCATCCCTCTTGAAAAAATATATTTTAAAGGAGACCTCATGCACTGGGCCATTCCATCTCATATTATTTTACGAGTGCCCCTAAAATTTGAACCTTCATTGGGAAGAGAAATGCGTTTTCAACGTGTGCTACCCTATCAATATGAAATTACGGTCGCTCCCAATATAACCATTCCCCTGTATATCAGTCATCCCTCAACAACCAACAAAGGAGTAACCCATGAATAACTTAACCATAAGAGCATTGTTGATTCTCGCACTGCTCTTCATCAGTCAAATCAGCCCATCCATTGGACATGCTACTTTCACATTTGAAAAAGCCTGGACTGACAGCGATACGCAAACAGATTTTTATCTAAATGATGTGCCAGAGTCTCAAGTGTATTATTATTTTCCAAAATATCAGGTGATTCCATATACCGGTGGCTCACATGATTACTACAATAAAACGGCTCACCGTTCATTCCCCGGATTTTCAAGATATTATAAATACACTTTCCATATCTTTAAAACATTGGATCTCGATGTCTTTCGCAGAGCCCAAACCGCTCTGGGTCCCGAAAGCCGATTTTTAGAAGCTCCCATCTCCCATTTTGAGCACATCGGATCTTCCTTAGATCATCTGCCTTATGCCAGCATTACGATCAGCCCCTGTTCCGGAAAAGGTCCTGCTTTTCAGGAGCAATTTTATGTTACTTTTTCCGTCTGGAAAGATGACGTATCGCGGTTTGAGAGTTTTTTGACGAATGGCATTGGCATCCCCCTTGAGTTTAATCTCTCCATGCCAGGGGCACAAATCACGTTTGATGGATTCATTCAATTTAATGCCAAAAATTTATTTAAGAGCCTCTCAGAAGAAATTGCTAAACTGGGCCGGGTCCCCACTGAAGAAGATGTTAGAAATATCTTGCTCCAACTCAAAAATACCGCTCCCGAAACATGGACCATCTATCAAAGAAAGAATCCGAACTTCGCTGATCGTTCAAACGAAGTCGAAGTTATATTTCTCAAGGCGGCAGATATCCTAAAGAATTATTACTTTAATATAAATGAAAAGGGAGAACTCATTTACAAGCGCGAATCAGATCTCGGACAATCCATTGCGCTTCAACTGTCTGATTCATTTGTGACTGAGTTTAAAGATGTTCCATTTCAGTTTTCGTTAAAACTTCCCGCGGGAGCAAGCCATGAGGTTCCACCTTCACAAAATCAGTAACGTGCATTTAATACTTGGACCACTTAAGAATCTTTACTCATATAAGTATTGCCAGCACTTTCTATATGCCCTCTTTCTACTATGTCTCTCCACAAAAGCCGTCGCATATCCATCCGCACAAGGAAATGTGGACTATGTGCAATTGAATGGCAGGGGATTCCTCATCACCTATGATGATAAAGATGCCACTCTGGGATATTATCTCTCACTTCCATTTAATCTTAAAAATATATTCTGGGACGACCCCACATCCCATATGCACCTGATCATGGGTTCGCAAAGCCCCACACCCGAAGAACTTCTTCAAATGAAAAGTCATTTTTTTTTAAGAAAATTATATCCCTTGCCCATCGAAAATCTTTCGATCGCTTGGGATGATTTTTTGCTTTCGTCTTCGGATTATAAGATTTTATGGTCCTCGTTAGAGCCATTGGATGACATCCAGATTGTTTATAAGCTCACCCCGCTTCGATATGAAAAACTAAAAGAACGATTTAATCAAAAGATACCATTTTCCGTAAGTGGCCAAATCGATCTTTCATATAGATCCACCTCTATCCCCACCATCACCACCACCCAAATCATCCGTACCGACCTCCCCACCTCCCCCCAAGTCCTCATCTATTATCAAACCCAAAACCAACTCCGCCACACACAATTATTTTTTAGTTTATTTTAGGCGCCTTGATCCCGTTATAGCCAATTTGACAAGTTATCACACATTGTGGGATAATTAGGGATGGCGATTGTTGTTAAAACCATAAAAAACAAGAAATATGTCTATCTGGTCTCCCGCAGAGCAAAAGGGAAAATAGCCCATACTTATCTGGGACCCATGGGGCAAGAAAATGTAACCCAGATGCTACAGCTTGAACAAGAAAGTAATCATATTCCGAAGCATTTATATTGGTTATTTTGGGATACAGATCCTCAGAAAATAGAAATCAGTACATTTTCAAAATATATTATTGAGCGAATATTAGAACTTGGAAACTCGCAGGCGTTCCAATGGCTTCAGCTTGTTTATCCCTCAAAAAAAATTATTGAAATCCTGTATACGAGTCGATCACTTTCTGAAAAAACAAAAACATTTTGGAAAATTTGGTTTTCAATCCGATGACAGCGAAACTTTCAGTTCATAAAAAATATATGGATATTGCAACCATGAAACTTATTGCCATTCATCAAAGGGGCACAAAAAGAGACTTTGTAGATCTTTATTTTATTCTTAAATCTGTTCCATTTCATCAAATTGCCTCTTCTGCCATTCATCGATTTGGAAAAGAACGTATCAATCCATTTCAGATTGGAAAATCTTTGGTTTATTTCTCAGATGCAGACTCTGACCCAGATCCCCATTATAAAAACAATAATCACATTAAATGGGAAATCATTAAAGATTTTTTTAGACAACACATCAAGCAATTCGTATGGGATTTGGAGAATAATAAGAAGGCATTAGAATTGTTTCGTAAAACCAGCGGTAAAAGTACATGGAAAGGTTTTACTCCCTTTCGTGAGAAATAAGGCAAGCCCACAAGTTCTTCAATCAGATCAGAAAATTTCTTGAATTTGATTTCATGGTGCCTCAATATCTCCTTCGGCAATGAAAAATAATTAGTCACTCCGTATAAAAGCCTGTCTAAATATAATCCTATTTATTTCAACGACTTACAGCCTTTCCCTGCTCAACATGACAACAAACTATACACTCAACCACACATTAGAATTTTCTCATAATTTCTAACTCGTTGAAACTCAATCGAATTTCATTTTGGCACCAGACTTGCACATCATAAGAGTAAGGTATCGCTCATTTAAGTTTTTCACAAAAAAGGACGAAAAGAATTTAATGAAGTTTTAATGTACGAATAATTATGTTTACGATACTAAATTCAAATCATAGACCATTCGAAATAAAAACAACTTATAAACTCATCGCCTTACTTTTCCTATTCACTTTTGTTCAGCTTCCCCTATTCGCCGAAGACAATGCCCACGACGATGCACTGGCCGAAGAGCTGGGAATAAACAGCTCAGATCAAAACACACAGAATAAAAGTGAGAAATTAGACCTCGCAGGTCTTTTAAAATATTTTAAATCTCTGGAGCCCACTCCAGAAAATACAAAACAGAACGCTGAGGACCACGCCAATCTCACAAATGAAATTCGTGACAAACAAAAAAGAGAAGGAAAGAAGATAAAGAATGCACGAAAAAGAGAAACAGCATCCATTAAGGAAGAACCAATCGGAGAGACTGACTCCGAGCAAAGTGTTTCATCCGATAATTCTGATTCTCTGGGCGACGAAGCATCCCAGCTTGATGTATCCCGCTCTCTCGCCATACCCGCTGGAGAAGTTCCGATTGTGGCGTATGACGAAAACTCTCTTGAAAACCAGCTTCAAGACACAAAGGAATTAATTGAGAAATCTCTCATTGGGGATAGCGATGAGTCTATGGGAGACACCACTGACCCTGCAATGACCGCATCTCCAACTGCCCCAGATAAAATCCAAAATAATGCATCCAATACTCTAGGATCTGTTAAAGACAGTAAACCCAATACACAAGCATCTGCTTCAGATGATAAATCAACTAAAGATATTGATTCTTCAGCCGCAGGCTCTACCGCTTCTGAAAAAACTGAGTCTTTAGAAGTTCCATCGGTTTACACAAACCCCAAGTACTAATAATACTTTTACCTATACTCCCTTGCAAGACGCCATACAGAAAGAAAAAGAGGAAGAAAATAAAAAAATAAGTCTTTCTATTACTCTTCCCAAATCTCCTCAGGAAATAGAGCTAGATAAAAAATTAAAAGATCAAGAAATACGGCTCCTAGAACAAATGAAAGACAATAATAAGTCATTTGAAGCCTCAGCCAACGCAGCGCTTGAGCATTATAAAAAACTGATTCTTGAAGAACAAAATAAAGCAAAAGATCAAAGTAAAACCCATGGCATCGGCGCAAGTACCAAGACTTCTGATAAATCCGAGCCCCAACCGATTATTTATAACCCAGCCCCCATTGCACTGGAATCAATCGAGCGGCTTTTAAGTAATCGTGATCTCCAAGTTCAAAGACCCAATTTTGTCTATAACGATATTATTAAACAAGTCATCGCCCCCAAGCTGGAGCAAGATATTGATCGGTTAAATGTAGAAAGTTATAAGAAAGCCTTAGAAACTTTAAGTAAAGTCGAAGAGCCAGGCGACACCCAATTTATTGCCCCATCTAAAGTCTATATGGAGGCATATGAAAGACTTGGGAAAAAACAGGGTGCTCTTTTCAAAAAGGCTGCGGACTTTATAGATGACGCCGCTGTGAAATTGGCCCTAGGGGAAGGCGACTCAACTTCCGACCCTGCGGAATCAGCTGTGAGTGATTTTGAAAATAGTCTAGAAAATCTGAAAGAGATCCTTCCAGTTATTATTATGACCAACATGACGTTTTCAGAAATGTTTCATAAGTCTCAAGACCCCGGACTTTCCGATCACACCCGATATGCCATGGTAAAAGGCATTTATCTGGGACTTATTGAAGGAAGAATTTCAAAAGATCAGCTCACACCAAAACGCATTGAGGCACTGGTTACTTTCATTGATGAGTATATGAATAAAGTTCAAGACAATGATAATGAATTAACCAAAGCCATGGTGGTTGGTGGTTGCGCGACCAAGATAAGCCTAAAAGAAGATTTTGAAAAAATAAAACACGCCCTTTCCAATGTAGAAGATATCCAAGTGGCCATGCTTTCTGATGAACAAAGAAAGAATTTGAAACCAAATAAAACCCAACTCGCAAAAGAGCTCAAAGAGTTTCGCCTAAAACTCGTTGATGCAAAAAACAAATCCGAATTCATTCAAGACATAAAAGCAAAACAACGTGCCCTGGAGCTTTGCCAAGAAATGGGATTGATGTGTGATGTCCTTGAACAGGAAGGAAATAAGGGATTATCTGGAGTGCTAAAAAATAACAACTAAGGTACAGAAATAAAATTTATGAAAAAAAACCTATTCTTAGCTCTGCTATTAACAATATTGGGGAATGCCCCTCAAGGAACTTTATACGCAAATGAAATTGATCTCGTTCATATTATTATTAGAGACATGAACTATCATATTGGCCGTGCAGTAGTGCATCTAGAAGATGTGATTCAATATATTAATACTATAGAACCTTCTTTAGATCCTAAAAAAAGGAAAAAAATGTTTGACTCCTTGATTGTCGCCAATAGATGTGTGCAAGTAGTTGACCTTTTAAATGAAAACACTCGGCTTATGCGTTTCATACTGGAAGAAAATAGTCAGTCACAATATAAGTATCTTTCAAAAGAAAATACGACTCTCTTCACGGACACTCGCTCTCTTATCGTCCCTGCTATCAAAAAATTGAACACTTATGAAGAAGCGATGCGCGAGATGACCCATATGAATCCCACAAGCACCAAAGACCTTGAGGACATCGTTATTGAAATTAAAAAAGGAAAAGCAAAGTTACAAGAACTCGTAGACAATCTATTCCCTCCAGATCAAAGAGAACCAAAGTCTGATAAAACTTCCAAAAAAAATCGATCCGTAAAAAAATAAACAGTAAGAAGAAATTCTAGATAACCAGTTCGAATAACAAGATCGCTCTAAAGAAAAAACTCCTGTGAATGTGCAATTACAGCCAGGCACCCCGACCAAAACTTCGATATCTATTAATAATGCCCCTGTCCTAGATTTTAAAAGACAACAAGAGCTTACTTATGAATCCTTTGCCCGGATGATTAATAACCCCATTCTTCAAGCCGAAAAACCCACGGTTGTCTATCATGATATTATTCAAGATACCCTGGTCCCCAAATTACAAGAATCTGTAGAAAATTTAGATGTTAAAACCCATGACACAATCATAAAGTCCCTGTCCACTGTTAAAAGCTACAAAGATTCTGTTGATCATTCAAAGGATGTGATTCCCACAAAAATAATCAAATCAGATTTGACCGAGATTGATGACAACATGTTGGGCGCCTTTGATAAAATGCTTTCCTTGGTCGATGACTCCATTGAGTCACTCATTGAAGAGGATCCAGTAAAGGCGCAGCACAGATTGCATGAAGTCGTGGTTATTTTGAAAGGTCGAGTTACAATGCTTACCTCTATGGCGAAGTTTGATGAGAGCACTCTTCTTTCTATGTTCCAAAATGAATCTCTCCCTGATGAAGATCGCATGCTTTCTGCTGAACTCTATTTAACCAGAATGAAAGATTCAGCCAGGCCAGTTAAAAAAGAACTCGTGGATCAGATGCTAAAATTTGCAAAAGAATATAAACTGCCTCCAGTTACAATTAAAACCGTATCAAAACTTCAAGGCAAGGCCGGGTTAATGGCTGCCCTTTGTACTGAAGAAGAGCAATTAAAAAAAGAACAAGAACACATTCAAAAGCTAATCTCCGATATGCAAGCCATAGCTCAAAAACAAATGTCTCCACTTCCAATCGGCATGCAAAAGCAACTCGACAAGGACTACAAAGAGCTCATCTCCAGACTCAATAGAGTCATAGCAGCCGCTGACAAGAAAGCCGCCTCTACTAAAAGTGAAGCTGAAAAAACAGCATGTGAAGGAATTGGTAAAGAGACATGCGAAGCATTGGATTTGTTAAAGGTCTATAGACAAACTGATCCAGATTAAACTAATCGGGCTGTTATGCTCTCTATGTGCCTCAATTAAACGGGGATGCGAAAGGGCTTTTCTGGAAGACGTGGAAATCAACAGAATCAACAGCAAAAAAATCTATTTTCTGGAATTAGCCTGTGGATTTTTCAAAATAATTTCATTGAGTCTTTCTCTGATACTAATAAGTGTGTCCATTGTAATGTCTAGATCTCCACTTTCTGACGCAATCTTAATAGCGAGCTTTTGTTTTTCTGTTGGCATGTCATCAATTTTTCCTGCCTGAGCACGAAGCAAATTTTTTATCATTGTTAAGTCTTCCACTATAGAATCCAGAATTTTAAAATCGTCAGCATTTAAAAAGACATCCCTTTCCTTTTGCTGTAAATCTAAAATAACACTAAGAGGAGCGATGAAACCCTCTATTCTGGTTGCATACCTGATTAACCTTTCAGAGGCCACTTGCGGGAATTGACCATAAATACCCCAGCCCGGAATGTTCTTTTCAAGACTCTGAACTGTCTTTTCCGACTCCTCATACACCATCTCCACGAGCTTATACGCCAGCTTCTGTCCGCCATCGGCAAAGACGGGGGCGGTGGACATCAAACTAAACCCCACAAACAATGCTAACATCATGATTTTCCTCATATTTACCTCCAAATAAAAAAGGCGTTCTGATCTCCAGAACGCCCGTAAAATTAAAAACTCATTAAAAGTATATCATACCTAAGACAGTTTGCAAGGTAGG
>CAZDSE010000085.1:0-7716 GCA_964507905.1 uncultured bacterium
GTTATACTGGTATTAAACGGGGTCAGGATAAAAAAAGACAATCCTTTTCAACCATTGGTGACGATCAATTTAGAACAAGACAAAGTGTTCATTATGCCAAATGATGGCCTAATAGGAAGTCGTATTGACCATGGTCAACTACGCGGATTGTTGTCTCGCGGCAGAGATAGTCGTTTGAGAATAAGCGAACTCTCCTATATACCTCCAGAGAAATCTGATAAATGATAATACCCCTTTACAAAGTATAATTTACTCCACATGTAATCTTTTAATAGACTTTGACAAGTAAACTTGGTCTCCCGCTTCAATGAAATTCTTCTTAAACCACCCCTGATTTACTTCGAGCGCATATTGAACTTTTTCCTTGGATGAATATTCTCCAAGCTTCCCGGACCAGCGGTCAGGACTCATGTCTAAAATTTGGCTGATGGTCCCATCGGATTTAATGTAGGCGATCGATAGTGGTATGAGGGTATTTTTCATCCAAAATGAGCGAACGGCTTCGTCCGGAAATAAAAAAAGCATCCCATAATCTTCATCCAAATGAGGTCTGCCCATGAGTCCAGCTCTACGCAAGTAATCGGTATGGGCCACTTCTACTTCCATGGATATTCCACGAACAGTCACAATATATTTTTGATGCAGAGGAACTTCGATCCAATAATAAACAAATGCCCCGATCAGAATGAAACCCAATAGAGCAATATACTTTTTATCAAACACAATAGGCATTATGCTCAAACTTAAAAAAGTCCTGCAACAAGAAAAAGATTTGATTTTAACATCTTGAATGCATTACACTTTTTAACATATGGATATTCTCTTTATTATATATCTTACATTCCATGGCGTAATGTTGCTCCACTATTTTTATTTTATTCTTTTTCAAAAAAAGCTTCACACCGCCACAAAAGATCTAGACAAACGAAATGTTACATTTTTGGTGGGTCGGGCCACCAAAGAGTGGTGGTTTGTGATCACACGCCCGCTTGAAAACTATTTTATAAAACACAAATTTTCTCCAGATACGATTACGCTTTTGGGGTTTGTCATTACCTCCTTGTCATTCGTTGGATATAGCTTTGGCTGGTTTGTCATTGGAGGATGGTGCGTCCTATTGGGTGGAACGATGGATATGTACGATGGAAGAATCGCTCGAGAATTTCATGTCAGCTCAAAAAAGGGAGAATTTTTCGATTCCGTGATGGATCGACTCGGCGAAGCCATGATGTATTTGGGGCTTCTAAATTTTTATGGAAACACATTATTTTTCTATATTGTTTTTATCGCGCTCATCAGTGCCCAGATGGTGAGTTATTCAAAAGCGCGTGCAGAATCGATGGGACTGACTCTGACCACCGGCACCATGCAACGCGCCGAGCGCATTGTGTGGATTGGGGTTCCTTCAATCTTAAGTCCCGCCTTTGCTGCCATTTCGAATTATCTTTTTCCCATCTCCACCACCTGGCTCGCTGCTGTGGGAATTACGGTTGTTGCCATGATGAGTGGCTACACATTCTATCAGCGGTTTGATACGGTGTATAAGAAGTTAAGTTAGTCCCTTAATGAAAAAACCATTCCCAAATCACGTCGCCATTCTTGTTCCATCTGTGAGAAGAACTGCAGATTATCTCTCTCGCTTCGGCTTTCAAATCGGGAAAGAAGAAGAATGGGAGGGTGAGGGTACTCGGGAAATTTATGTTGAACGTGATAGAGCCAACTCATTACTTCTCATGGAGCCCATTAAACCTGGAGCTTATCAAAGGGCCATGGAAAAAAGAGGGCCTGGATTGCATCATCTCGCCATAGACGTATTGAATCTGGATACTTATCTTGAATCCCTCATTGGAGCGGGCTCGGGCTGGCTTCTTCATCCAAAGAGCATAAAAATGATGAAGCAATCACGCACGGCTTATTTGGCACGACCTGGATTTCCAGCGCTGATTGAAGTACAAGAACGAGAAGAAATACCCGATCGTCCTTTGTTTGTGAGTGAGATATTCATTCCAATTGATTCTAATCTATCCGGCTTAATAAGTCACATAGGTCTGGATGAGATTGTAAAACCTTTACCACAAAAAGAAATGTTGTCCCTCACCGCCAACGGCCAAGTCATAAAGTTACATGATCTTATTTTATGAGTTTGCCTTTTGTGTGGTTATTTTTAACCAACCCTCTCAAACGGGGTTTGGATGGCCATGAACTTTTTGACGTGGCCATTGTCAAATTTAATCGTAACCTTGGTGCTATCATCCGATCCCTCGACTCTGCAAATCACCCCAGAACCAAATGACGGATGGCGAAGTCTGAGTCCAGGGAAAAAAGGATTTGATTCTACTTCCTGACTAAAATCATCCTCCGCCCCAAAGTCATTATCGACATCTTGAATCTCATGATGAATTTTTGACTGCTTTCTGTGGCCGTCAATTCTCCGAACCATTTTTCTCAAATCCACCCTGGTCACATATTCTTCCGGAATCTCTTCTAGAAAACGAGATGGCAAACTAAACTGTGGCGTTCCATAGATTCGACGGCTCGTCGCATAACTCATACATAAATGCTCTTTGGCCCGAGTCATTCCCACATAGCAAAGCCGTCGCTCTTCTTCCAGATCATCTGGATCCCATTCTCGTTGCGAGTGAGGGAAGAGCCCTTCTTCCAGTCCCACCATAAACACAATGGGAAACTCTAACCCCTTTGCGGTGTGTAAAGTCATGAGCTTTACATGGTCGACCGATTCATCCATTTTATCGAGATCGGATACCAAAGAAATTTCCTGGAGATACTCTTCGAGCGTTCCCTTGGGATTCCGTTTCATATATTCTCCCAGGGCTGCGTCTAATTCTTCAAGGTTTTCGATTCGGTTTTCGGCTTCGATTGTGTCTTCTTCTTTTAAAATTTGTATATAGCGCGTCTTATCTAAAAGGAGATGATACAGTTCTTGGGGATTTAAATTTTCTTTTTCTTTTTTAAGTTCTTCTATTAAGTTTATGAATTCTTGAATCTTTTGGATGGTCCCCTTGTTAAATAATGATGGGGACATATTGTCCTTGGCGGTTTCGTATAAGGATTTATTTTTCTCCCGCCCCATCTCATTTAGCTTATCTACTGTTGTCTTTCCAATACCACGAGGGGGCTGATTAATCACCCGACCGAAACTCACGTTATCAACGTCATTTGAGATGAGCTTAAAATAAGCCAAAATATCTTTAATCTCTGCCCTTCCATAAAAATGAATTCCTCCGTAGACTTGATACGGAAGATTGTATTCTCTTAAAACTTCTTCCAATACTCGGGACTGAGCATTGGTCCTATAGAAAATGGATATGTCTTTTAAATCTTTTCCTTCATCTTTGGCCTTTAATATCTCTTTAGCGACGAGCCTCGCCTCCCCATATTCATCGTTTACGCACCACACCGCTATGGGAGTGCCCTTTTGATTTTCAGTCCAAAGTTTTTTGGGCTTCCGAGATCGATTGTTCGCAATGACACTGGAAGATGCTTCAATAATATGCTGGGTGGATCTATAATTTTGCTCAAGCTTAATCACTCTGGCCTTTGGAAAATCTTTTTCAAAAGAAAGAATATTGGAAATGTCTGCCCCTCGCCAACTATAGATGGACTGGTCTTCATCCCCCACCACACAAATATTGTGATGCGCATTCACCAAATGCTTCATGAGAAGATATTGCACTCGATTGGTGTCTTGATACTCATCGACCAAGCAATAGGAAAACTGATCTTGGTATTTTTGCAAGATCATTGGCTCTTTTTGAAACAGTTCCAAAGTTAAAAGCAATAAATCCCCAAAATCCAACGCATTGGCTTTGCGAAGGCTCTCTTCATACGCTTTATATACCTCTCCTATTTTTTCATCATGGGAAGACAGGGCCTCAGCCAATAATTTTTCATAATTTAATCCTTTGTTTTTGGCATGATCGATTTTGGAATGAACACTTCTGGGATTTAAATATTTTTCATCTATATTTAATGCCTTTAGACATCGTTTAATGACGGTTTGTTGATCCTGGTCATCATAAATAATAAAGTTTCGATTATATCCCAATTTCAAGTGATCAATTTCTTCTCTTAAAATCCGCACACAGGCGGAATGAAATGTGGTCACCCACAACGGAAAATTTCCATGGAGATTGAGTTGGGTCAACACCCGGTCTCTCATTTCCTTGGCAGCCTTATTGGTAAAGGTGACGGCCAAAATATTAGAAGGCTTTGCTTTTTTTTGATGAATGAGATTGGCAATTCGATACGTCAATACCCGTGTCTTCCCACTCCCCGCCCCCGCAACTATAAGCAGTGGACCTTCCAGCGTCTCCACCGCCTCACGCTGACGATCGTTTAATCCATGATTAAAATCTGTACCGGGTTTCATGATGAATTTAAATTCTTAGCATATTCGACTTTGGGAAGAAATCTTTTTCAAATTGACCAAATCCTTTTCAGCACTGTCTAAAAGATATTACTGATTTTTTAGATCTTTAAGGAGACATAATTTTATAACTGTTTGGAACTACTTGTATTTTTCGTTTATATCCCATTGGCACACTATTTGCTTATTTTTTGTGCAACATTAGTTTTCCAGGAATGGGTAATTCATATAACAGGAGGGCTTTATGAGTCAAAAGTTAGTGTCATTTAGGAGGTTTGTCATATTGATTTTGGTAGGCTTCTTTTATTGTAGCACAGGATTTTCTTCTTCTACGAATAGTACTGAAGCTGAAATTTATCTCAGTCAGAAAATTGGAGAAATTATTACCGAGCTTTATCAGGACATGAATAAATTTTCAGAAGCTCCTTTTGATACCGACCAGGCGCTCATTCAAGTCAAAGATAGTTTTATTAAGAAAATTGAAATATTGGATTATCTAATCGGCCAATCACAAGATGAGAACTTGATTGAAGAAAGTCAGCTTAAAAAAGATTCGCTTCTTGTGGAAGCACAATCTAAGAATCAAATATCAACAGAAGGATGGATCGATGAGACATTTGCTCTTCTAACTCCTGACGAAATGATTGCGCATATGTCCAATAAAAATATTGGGAAAGCCATCGTCGCAATACAGGTACTTGAGCAAGCTGCGATTCCTTATCGAGGTCATCATTTGGGTCCAATAGAAATGACACCCCTAGAGCTATTGGCCATGGCTTTTGAATCATATGACGACGAAAATAATCTCAAAAAAGCTGCAGCAGCCTCAAAGATCGCCATTCAATTAGTTTCTGAAATTTCTTCACCCATTGTTGATGTGGCCGCGTTAAAGGAGAAACATAATCAGTTGATTAAAGATTGTAGAATAAAAGAGGTTATCGAAGAATCAACGATCAAATAAAAATTGGATGTGGACTGCACTTTAAAATCTACATATTGAAAACTTGAAGTCACAAATTGTGACTTCTCTACTCCACCGTCACACTTTTGGCCAAGTTGCGGGGTTGGTCGACGTCGGTGCCTTTTTTAACGGCGATATAATAGGCAATGAGTTGAATGGAAATGGTCAGTAAGAGAGGGGTTACATTATCGCTCTTTTTGGGAATTGAAATAAAATAATCTGAAATTTTGGGAAGATGCGTATCTCCTTCGGACCCAATGGCAATCACAATCCCCTCTCTGGCTTTGATTTCTTCTAAATTACTGATGACCTTTTCATAGTATTTGTCTTGTGGGGCCAAGATGATAACCGGCGTATCCTCATCCACCAATGCAATAGGCCCATGCTTCATTTCTCCAGCCGCATAGCCTTCGGCATTGATGTAAGAAATTTCTTTTAGCTTTAAAGCCCCTTCCAATGCGATCGGGTAACTCGCCCCTCTGCCCAAATATAGAAATGTTTTCTTTTTATAAAATTTTTGGGCGATTTTTTTGATTGTCCCTTCTTGTTTTAATATTTCTTCTAGATAATACGGCGCCCGAACCAAATCTTGGACATAAGAAACACATTTCTCATGAGGCAGCGTCTTTAAAACAAGCCCCAAATGAATCGCAAGGAGATTAAACACGGTAAGTTGAGTCATAAATGCCTTTGTCGAGGCCACCCCAATTTCTGGTCCCGCGTAGGTATAAATGGTAGAATCTGCTTCCCGATCAATTGAACTCCCTCTGACATTACAAATAGAAATGACTTTACAGCCCTTTCGTTTGGCCTCTCTGAGCGCTGCCAAACTGTCTGCTGTTTCTCCAGACTGAGAGGTTACAATCAAAAGATCATTTTTTTGAAGGATAGGATCTCGATATCGAAACTCTGATGCCAAATCCAACTCACATGGAATTCGGGTCATTTCTTCGATTAAATATTTTCCCACCATCGATGCATGATACGCAGAACCACAGGCCACCAAAAATATTTTTTGGATATTTTTAATTTCTTCTTCAGTTAGTTTTAAATCTTTTAAATACAGCGAATGACTGTCATGGCTCACCCGATCCTGAAGTGTGTTGATGATGGATTGGGGTTGTTCATGAATTTCTTTGAGCATGAAATGGGGATAGCCTCCTTTTTCAACCATTTCAGCAGACCATTGAATGAGATGGGTTTGCTTTTTAATTTCTCTCCCTTCAATATTTTTAACAATCACCCGACCGGGATCAAAGATCACAATCTCGTGGTCTTCCAAATACATAAATTTTCGCGTGTACTCCAATAGAGCTGGAACGTCGGACGCAATAAAATTTTCATTGTCTCCGATCCCCACAATGAGAGGAGTCCCATTTCGAACTGCAATCATTTTGGTCGGTTCATCCTCACATAAAATCCCCAACGAATAAGATCCTTGTAATTCTCGAATTGCAGAAAAAACAGATTCTTCAAAAGACTGCCCCATTTTAAAAAAATCATAAATCAGACATGCCACAACTTCGCTGTCTGTCTCAGATTGCAAACTGTGACCTTTGGCGATGAGCTGTTCTTTCAAAGTTGCGTAATTTTCAATGATCCCATTATGAACCAAAACAATGGGGCCCATTTGATGGGGATGCGCATTTCGTTCGGAAGGTTTTCCATGCGTGGCCCAGCGCGTGTGTCCCAAGCCAGCAAATGTTCCCTGGGTGGGTGTTGAAACATATCCTGGATCTCGAATCACATCTTCGAGTTGTCCTAGCTTCCCCAAGCTTCGTTTCACTTGAATCTTACCATCATGAAAAAGGGCAAGACCTGCTGAGTCATACCCTCGGTATTCGAGGCGCTTTAATCCTTTAAATAAAATTTCTTTGGGTTCTCTGTGTCCCAAATATCCAACAATTCCACACATGGTCTATTTCTTTGTCCTTTTATTTTTTTCTTTGTTGGCTCTCGCCCAAATTTTTTTCATGTACCCTTTTTTGGTAACCTGTGGCGCCCTGGCAATGACCAAAGAATCTGGAGGAACATTTTGAGTAACCGTGGTTCCCGATGCCACGTACGATCCTTTGTTTAACGTCACAGGCGCAATGAGCTGACAGTCGCTTCC
This sequence comes from uncultured bacterium, assembly GCA_964507905.1. Taxonomy (GTDB): domain Bacteria; phylum Bdellovibrionota; class JACOXK01; order 2-02-FULL-40-11; family 2-02-FULL-40-11; genus CAZDSE01. The sequence continues at coordinate 7,462 of CAZDSE010000085.1, forward strand.
CACAAAAGACTTGTCCCCAATCACTGTTTTGGCTTTCCCGTCGTATTTAATTCCACCATCATAGTTACAGGTAATGACCCCACACCCAATATTCGCCTCTTTTCCGATGACCGCATCTCCCAAATAGGTCAAGTGATTGGCCTTAGAACCTTCGCCAAGTACCGTTTTTTTAAGCTCCACAAAATTTCCGACTCTGGAATATTTTCGCATTCGACTTTCTGGTCGAATGCGTGCGAATGGTCCCACAATGGCAAA
>CAZDSE010000085.1:7726-7977 GCA_964507905.1 uncultured bacterium
ACACTCGTATCGACCACACAATATTCTTTAATCGTCACCTGTTTTCCAATCTGTGAGTTCCGAACCACACTGCCTTCCCCCACAGTAGATCCACTTTGGATCCGTGTTCTGCCCTGGAGAGATACGCCCGGCTCTATCGTCACATCCGAACCCAACACCACATTGACACCGATATAAGTTGTTTTGGGATCTCGCAATGTCACCCCTTCAATCATCCAGTGTCGATTTATTTTTTCTCTCAAGAAGGCTTC
>CAZDSE010000086.1:0-5919 GCA_964507905.1 uncultured bacterium
AGGAGAAGCATTCCAGTGGTTAAATCTTTCGACGCTTCAAAATCCAGTATGGCTATTTGACGTTACCTACAATCCACCTGAAACACTTCTCGTTCGTCAGTGCAAGAGCAAATGCTTTTACACCATGAACGGTTTGCCCATGTTTCAAAAACAAGCAGCGTTGGCGTTCCAACTCTGGACGTCTTAGCCCGATTTTTTCTTTGGTTGCTCGGCTACTCCTGCTTGCCCTTGTGTTGGTTTCTGTCCGGGTTGACCCTGGGCTGGTTTTTGTCCTGCTCCCTTTTGTGGGAAGGGAATGATTTTGGCGCCTGTCTGAGATTGCCCTGATTTTGGCTGACCCCCTTGAGGTGCATGGGTTGCTGCCGGAGTTGCTTGAGTGGGTTTGGGTTGAGACCAATTCGCTGGGCGTGTGTCGATGGGCTGAGGTTTATAGTTGGGATCTCCTTCGACTGGGAACTGAGATTTTATCCACTGATCAACGCCACCTTCCAATGTCCAAACGCGGTATCCCATTTTTCCCAAAAGATCTTGGGCGAATTCTGCTCCATGGCAGGTGCCATTCGCAGAGTATATAATGATATCTATATTTCGATTGAGCCACTGAGGTCCTTTGGCTTCCAATTCAGCCAACGGAATATTGGTGGCCCCGTTGATGTGGGCGTGATGATAATCGGCGCTCCCCAACACATCCACCAACATAAAATCCTCATGATTGGCTATTTTGGCCTGTAATTCTTCAGGCGTTAGAGTTTTATTTTTTTTCATATGGGCGTTCCTCCTTCTATATGTTCCTATCGGAAGAATTCTAATACGACTTTAATATAATTTTTTTCGTAAAACTCTAGGAGATTGGAACTTTGATATTATACCACTTGCCCAGCGGCCCAGCCTGAGGCCCACGCCCATTGAAAGTTATATCCACCGAGTTGCCCGGTGACGTCAACCACTTCGCCAATGAAATAGAGGCCGGGCACTTTTTTAGATTCCATGGTCTTAGAGGATAATTCATCCGTATCCACGCCGCCTCGCGTCACCTCTGCCTTTGAATAGCCCACAGTGGCCAGAGGTCTAAGTGTCCAGTGATGAATATTTTTGGAAAATACTTCCAGATCTTTATCTTTAATTTCCTGAAGAGATCTGTTGGCCAAATTATGTTGGAGACAAAACAATTCTGAAAATCGGTTTGGCCAGAATTCCGAAAGTAAATTTTCTATGCCTAGCCTGGGCCTGAGTCTCTTACTTTTCAATAACCACTCATAAGAATTTGAAATTGAAGTATTTAAATTTGGCAAAAGATCAATTTCAATCGCATCGCCTTTATTCCAATACAAAGAGGTTTGAAGTGCAGCGGGTCCGCTCAATCCTTGATGAGTAAAAAGAATATTCTCTCTAAATGATTTGCCATTACAGGAGACGACACAATCCAAAGAAATTCCAGCGAGCTTCGAATAAAAATGAATCTCAGATGGATTTAAAATAAATCCATCTAGCGCAGGTCGGGTTGCAATAATTTTAAGCCCAAATTTCTTGGCTATGTCATATCCGAAATCAGTGGCTCCAAGTTTCGGAATGGAGAGCCCACCCGTGGCAATGACCAATGAAGAACAAATATATTTTTCTGAATCGTTTTTTAATTTAAAGTGGCCATCTATTTTAGAAATTGTATGAAATTTATGTGTACTTTTAATTTCAACATTGGCTTCATTGCATTCAGTAACCAGCATATTTAAAATATCCTTGGCTGACCGATCACAAAATAACTGCCCCAGTTTTTTTTCGTGAAATTTAATCTTATGTTTCTTGACGAGGCCAATAAATTCACTCGGTTTATATCTGGAAAGTGCGGATTTACAAAAGTGCGGATTGTTGGAAACATACTGATCCGAAGTAGCAGAAATATTTGTAAAATTACACCGCCCACCACCTGAGATCAGAATTTTCCCTCCAATCCCTTTGGCATGGTCGCTCACCAAAACTTTTCGATTCCGGAGTCCTGCTTGGATGGCACACATAAGCCCCGCCGCTCCACCCCCGATCACAATGACATCATATTGGTTCATGGATAGGGAGCTTTTACATCCGAAACTCGGGTTCGTAAAGCCCTAGACTAGAGCATGTTTCGGCTGAATTTTCGAATCGTGCGAACAAAACATTCCAGGATCTTTCAAGAGAGTTAAAAGAGCATATTAGTATTTTGGATGAACATCGCAGTCATGATTTTAAAGCAGTGACAGAACAGAACACTTATTTTTCTGATAAGATTCGATCCCATGATGCAAGAATTTCAAATCTAGAGCGAAAAGTAATATAGCGATTCGACATTTGGCAGTTAATTTGCATTCCAGATTGCGATTTTCATCTTAAATCCCAGTTCCCAATCTCTTCTTTCCGTTTCTCTATCCAGAATGAACATTATTTAAAATCTCTTAACTAACTCTTGAATTTGGCAATGAGTTCTGTAATATCACCACCGGAGGAAGAATTTATGACCAAAATCAATAAAAAAGAAAGTATAAAACCCAACAAAGCTTTAGAAAAATTGTCCAAAGACTATTGGGAGTTTTTGATGAAAGAAGCCCCCACATGGGCGACATTTTTGGGAGACAATCGGTATAATAACAAGCTGGAAGAAATGGGGCCAAAGTGTCGTGAGCGCAGAGTGAAGGCGCATAAGAAGTTTTTGGGGCAGATTAAAAAAATTAATCCCAAAACACTCACCTCCACAGAAAAAGTATCTCATTCGATTTTAAAACTCAAAGTGAAAGAGTTTTTGGATTCCCAAAAATATAAAGATTGGGAATGGGAAATGGATCATATGTTTGGTCCTCACATTCGGCTCATGGATTTATTGGAAATTCATCCTCTAAAAACAAAGAAAAATTATTTGGATTTATTGTCTCGGTATAAGCAAATTCCAGAATTGTTTGATCAATATGTTGGTGATTTGAGAAAGGGATTAAAAACGGGACGGGTGGCGCCCTATGTCGCCTATGATCGAATAGAAATCCAGCTCAAAGAGTTTTTGGGCAAAAAACCCATAGACACTCGGTTTGGAGATGCGGTGAAACAATTTCCAAAGACGGTGGGGGTGAATGATCAAAATAAATTAAAATCCCAGTTTGAAAAAGTGATCTCTGGATCTGTTGTCCCCGCGTATCAAAAATTCTATGAGTTTTTAACCCAAGAGTATAAAGACAAAGTCAGGCGAGAAGTGGGGGTGTCTGCCATTCCAGGGGGAAGGGAAAATTACTGCTTTCGAGTGAGGGTCAATACCACAACCGATAAAACCCCAGAAGAGCTTCATCAATTGGGATTGGATGAGCTCGAAAAAAATCGCGAAGAAATTTTAGCGATTGCAAAAAAATTGGGTCACGAAGGGGGTTTAAAGAGTTTCTTAGAGAAAATAAAATCCGATCGATCGAATTATTTTACTTCAGCTAAGGAGTTAATGGCCAAACATAAGACTACTTTGGATCGTATGGAAACACTGCTTCCCAAATATTTTGGAACTCTTCCCAAAACGCGATTTGAGATTAAAGAGATGGAATCCTATAAGGCGCCATCTGCACCTGCGGCCTATTATTATCCGCCCGCGGAGGATGGATCGCGGCCGGGTATTTTTTGGATGAATACGCATAAACCCGAGGCTTGGGCAAATTATTCGATGGAAACCTTGGCCTATCATGAGGCCATTCCCGGACATCATCTGCAAATTGCACTGGCAACAGAGAGGCGTGATTTGCCTGCGTTTCGTCGTCATGCTGATTTTACGGCCTATATTGAAGGATGGGCGCACTATACGGAACGCCTGGCCGATGAAATGGGAGCTTATTCGTCAGATTTGCAGCGTGTGGGGATGCTCATGGACCAAGCGTGGAGAGCGATTCGGCTTGTGGTAGACACAGGCATTCATTATTTGGGATGGTCCAGAGAGAGAGCTCTCGATTTTATGCGCGAAACCCGAACCGCCAACGACATGGAAATGAATAATGAAATCGATCGCTATATCGTGTGGCCCGGACAAGCGCTGGCGTATAAAGTGGGTCAACGAACCATTTATGATTTGAGGGAGTGGGCCAAGGGGGAACTTAAAGACAAATTTGATATTCGCGAGTTTCACGATGTGGTCTTGCTCCAAGGGGCAGTGGCTTTGTCGACATTAAAAGAAATGGTTGAAGATTGGGTCGCAGGGAAAAAAACGCATGACTAAAATTTTAGTAACCGGTGCGGCAGGCTTTATTGGAAGTGAATATGTGCGGGCATTAAATGCCCAAAAGATTCCTGTTATTTCCGTAGATGAATCTTCGTATTTTAAAATAAGACTGGAACATCAAGATATTGCATTTGGAGAGGTTGTAGATCGAGCCAATCTCTTTTCCTGGTTAGAGACGAATCGACCAGAGCTTTCTGGCATTGTTCACTTGGGTGCGTGTACGGATACCACTGAACTGGATGAAGCCTATTTAAATAAAATGAATTTGGAATATTCCAAATCGATATGGAATTATGCGTCAGCGAATAAAATTCCTCTGGTATATGCCAGCAGTGCGGCGACGTATGGGGCCGGGGAAATGGGATACGATGATGATGAAAATGTTTTTCCAAAGTTAAAACCCTTAAATCCGTATGGAGAATCTAAACTCAAATTTGATTTGTGGGCATTGGGGGAAGAACAAAAGGGAAATCATCCGCCATCTTGGGCGGGGTTTAAATTTTTTAACGTCTATGGATTTGGAGAACGTCATAAATTACGAATGTCGTCTGTCGTGTTGCAAGCCTTTGATCAAATTCGAAAGCAATCCTGGATTAAGCTTTTTAAAAGCCACAGAGACGGAATTCAACACGGCCATCAAAAACGAGATTTTATTTATGTGGGGGACGTTGTGGATGTCATTGGTTTTTCCCTCCAAAAACCCATTTCTAGAGGTATTTATAATTTGGGGACAGGTCAGGCCAGAACATTTTTGGATTTGGCCAAGTCTGTATTTCGTTCGCTCAATAAATCAGAAAATATTGAGTTTATCGATACTCCAATAGATATTCGGGATCGGTATCAATATTTTACAGAAGCCAAGATGGATCGTCTCCGAACCCAAGGATATCAAAAGCCATTTACCTCATTGGAAAATGGAATTCAGCAATACGTCATGAAATTACTCAAAAATTCTTGACTTAATTTTTGGATTCTCTATTCTGCCACTGACATTTAACGAAGTATTTGAATCATCCTGAAGGCAAGTCCTGAAGGATATAAAGCCGGAGGGCGAAGGCCCGAAGGCGCTATGCCGGAGGGCGAAGGCCCGAAGGCCCTAAAGAGGTGTTTTATGTTGTTCAAATTTACCCCCCGTGAAGGCCGATTTTTTGATCTATTTGAAAAAAGCGCAGATGCATTGGTGGAAGCCGCGTATGAATTTCGAAATCTCTTGCAAGATATGGGGAATGCCGAGAGGCGTTCCGCTACAATCGAAGATATTGAGCATCGGGCCGATGAAATTACGCATCAAACGATAGAACTTCTGCATACGACTTTTATAACTCCCATCGACCGAGAAGATATTCATAGCCTCATTTCATCCATGGACGATGTGGTTGATATCATAGAGGCTGCATCTCAACGCGTGCTTTTATATCAAATCAATCGATCGACCCCAGAAGCCGTGGCCATGGCCGATGTGTGCGTAAAATCATGTGAGCGAGTGAAAGCGGCGGTTCATGGGCTCAATAACTTAAAAAATCCAAAACAAATGATACAAGATTGTATTGAGATCAATCGACTGGAGAATGAAGCTGATCATCTGTTGCGATTGGCCATTGCTAAACTTTTTAAGGAAGAACCCGATACACGGCAATTGATTAAATATAAAGAGCTCTATGAGCTATTGGAATCTTGTACCGATCACTGTGAGGACGTCGCCAATA
>CAZDSE010000086.1:5929-7878 GCA_964507905.1 uncultured bacterium
CAATATCATTGAAGGAATTGTTCTCGAGTACGCTTAAATGGACATTTCACTGTGGATCATTATCAGTATTGTTGTTGTTGCTCTGATTTTTGATTTTATTAATGGCTTTCACGATGCTGCAAATTCCATTGCTACCATTGTTTCCACACGTGTTTTAAGACCACAATATGCCGTGATCTGGGCGGCATTTTTTAATTTTATTGCCTTTTTATTTTTTGGACTCCATGTGGCCAATACGATCGGAAAGGGAGTGGTGGATCCGACCATTATAGATGCGACTGTTATTTTTTCAGCTTTGGTGGGGGCCATCGTTTGGGATTTAATTACTTGGTACTATGGAATCCCATCCAGTTCTTCGCATGCCCTCATCGGCGGGCTGGCCGGTGCGGCGGTGGCAAAGGGCGGAGTGGTTGCCTTAAACACAGCGGGGATTACCAAAATTGGGATATCGATTATTTTGTCTCCACTTTTGGGATTTGCATTGGCATTTATTTTTATGACTGCCATTTCCATTATATTTTTTAAGTCGACTCCAAGGAAAGTGGATGGCGCATTTCGAATTTTTCAATTTGTGTCGGCATCCTTATATAGCTTAGGGCATGGAGGAAATGATGCCCAAAAGACAATGGGAATTATTGCCGTGCTTCTCTTTTCTGCAGGGTTCATTGGGCCAACGTTTCATGTGCCGGTGTGGGTCGTATTAAGTTGTCATACGGCCATGGGGTTGGGCACCCTCTTTGGTGGATGGAGAATTGTAAAAACCATGGGGATGAAAATTACAAAGCTCAAACCCGTTGGCGGATTTTGTGCGGAGACAGCTGGAGCCGCCACTTTATTTTTGGCAACGGGTCTTGGGATCCCCGTTTCAACCACACATACGATCAGTGGATCGATCATGGGGGTTGGGGCGGTTCAAAAGTTTTCAGCCGTGCGGTGGGGAGTCGCGGAACGTATCGTTTGGGCATGGATTTTAACCATTCCCGCCTCTGCATTTGTGGCTGCCCTTGTCTATATAGTCTTTTCTATGTAGGCTTTTTTGGGTCGCGGTCTTGACAGTCAAAAGTATGGCATGATAAACTACGTTTAGTTGACTTCTTACCTAAGGTATCATTTAGATCACGAATCTATAGAGCTGTAAAACCCATCTGGCCAAGTCATTTGGCAGAGGAGGTTTATGTCGAAATGGCGGATTTTGGTAGTCGAAGATGATGAGACGATTCGCGCTGCAATTGAGCGTTATTTGGTCAAAGAATTTGAGGTATCCGTGGCATCTACGATTAAAGAAGCATCCATTGCGCTTCAAAAAAAGACCTATGATCTGGGCCTAATCGACTTAAAACTTCCCGATGGGAATGGGCTGGATTTTATGACCCATGCCCAAAAAGTCATTCCCCATTGGGTGACAATCGTTATGACCGGTAGCGGAGATTCAAAACTTGCGCTGGACGCCATTCAGCGGGGGGCATTTCATTATCTTTCAAAGCCATTTTCTCTGGAAGAACTGCGACATTTAATCCATAAAGCGCTTCGTCACTTGTCATTGGAAAAGGATAACCATTGGTATCAAAGAGAGCTAAAGCACAAATATCAATTTGATCACATCATTGGATCGAGTAGCGCCATGATGGAAGTTTTTCGGTTGATTGAAAAAGTGTCTTTCTCGGATAGCACGGTCTTGATCCAAGGGGACAGCGGGACCGGAAAAGAGCTCATTGCCAAAGCCATTCATTATAATAGCAATCGAGCCCATAAGCCCTTGGTCACCGTAAATTGTGGGGCATTATCGGAGGAACTTTTGGAAAGTGAACTCTTTGGACATGTGAAGGGCTCATTTACCGGGGCCCATTATTCAAGACAAGGTCGCTTTGAATTGGCAGATCAGGGAACCATTTTTTTGGATGAAGTGGGGGATATGAGTCCCAGGCTTCAGGTGAAGCTGCTTCGTGTAT
>CAZDSE010000087.1:0-7821 GCA_964507905.1 uncultured bacterium
TGATACAAAGGGCCGGCCAGTAATTCAAAGTCTATTGGTTTATGTGTCATTTTCGTCCTCCATAGAATCTTCCGATTCATCTCTTAAATGATATTCTTTCATCTTATTTTGCAAACTTTTTCGACTGATTCCCAGTTTTTTGGCAGCTTTCGTGACATTGTCATGAGTTTCTTCCAAGGCTTTTACGATTAACCCTTTTTCTAATTTTTGTGTGGTTTCTTTAATAATATTTTTAAATGAGCCCAAATTGGAAAAATCTTCGGGCGAGAGAGAAGGAGTGTGAATATTTCCCAGCTGAGATACTTCCGAAGGAATATTATCTTGAGACAAAGTATCCTTCTCGCTCAGCAGGATCATACGTTCTATCACATTCTCTAGCTGACGAATATTTCCGGGCCACTTATGATTGGCTAATATTTCCATAGATTTGTCATCAATTGATTTAATCTTTTTCCCGAGTTTTTTGTTATACTTTTGAATGAAAAAGTCAACCAAATGTGTAAAGTCCTCTTTGCGTTCTCTCAGCGGTGGAAGAATGATGGGGATGACATTTAAACGATAATATAAATCTTCTCTGAACATGCCGTGTTGTACTTCCTGCCCAAGATCTTTATTGGTCGCTGCAATCAGTCGAATATTAATTTTAATGGGCTTAATTCCGCCCACACGTTCAATTTCATTTTCCTGAAGCACCCGCAATAGTTTGGCTTGGAGCTCTAAAGGGATTTCACCGACTTCATCTAAAAAAAGAGTTCCCTCATTGGCGAGTTCAAATCGTCCAGGCTTTGACGTAATGGCCCCTGTGAAAGCTCCCTTTTCATATCCAAAAAGCTCACTTTCCATAAGTGTCCCTGGAATGGCTGAGCAATTGATGGCGATAAATGGCTTTTGTGAACGAGAGCTATTTTCATGGAGGGTTCTGGCGGCAATTTCCTTTCCCGTCCCACTTTCGCCAATGATCAAGATCGTTGAAGGGCTATCGGCCACCTTCTTAATAATACCCAAGACCTCTTTCATTTGGGGGCTTTGACTGACCAAGTCGGAATGGATTTCGCGATCGGTGGGGGATTCATGCCTGGCGAGTGATGTATTCATGGCTTTATGAATGGCACTGATCATTTCAACGCGATCAAATGGTTTTGAAATGTAGTCAAACGCCCCAAGTTTGAGCGCCGCTACAGCGGATTCCACTGTTTCATATGCGGTCATCATGATGAGAGGAATATCGGGATATTGTTTGGTAACTGTTTTTAAAAGTGCCATCCCATCCAGTTTGGGCATTCGAAGATCAGATATAATGGTTTGGATATCTTCTTTCTTAAGAAGCGCCAACGCATCTATTCCATCTCTGGCTTCCCAGACCGAATATCCTTCTTGTTCCAACATGGCGCGCAACACTTTTCGAATATTGGATTCGTCGTCGACAATGAGGATATTGGTGTTCATGATTTTTTAATCGGCAAGGTCACAATAAATTTCGTTCCTTTTTTGGGTTCACTCTCCACATCAATGGTGCCCATATGAGCTTTAATAATTTTTTGACAAATGGGCAGTCCCAATCCAGTCCCATGATCCTTGGTCGTAAAAAACGGGATAAACAATCGCTTCATATTATCAGTTGAGATACCCATTCCACTGTCCTCAAATATCATCTGAATTGCCTCTTTGGCTCCGGCCATGTGTCTTACGCTTATTTTTAAATGTCCACCATCGGGCATGGCCTGAGCCGCATTCAAAATGAGATTTAAGAATACCTGATTCAACTGCTCGGGGTCAACATAAGTGGTTGGAAGAGATTCTTCTGCCTCGAGAGTGATGTTAATGTTAGAAGGGATGTCTGAAGATATCGTTTGAATGCTTTTTTTGACCAGGTCCTTCAATTGGGTTTCTGTGCCACTATGTTGGAACGGCTTTGCATAATTTAGAAATTGTGTGACCACCTTGTTTAATCGATCCACTTCGTCCACAATGATTTTTAAAAATTCATTCTGACGCAAATTGTCGTAAGATTTTTCTGGAGAGGGCAATAAATATTGTGCAGCCCCCTTAATGGCCCCAAGGGGATTTTTAATTTCATGGGCCAAACCAGCGGCCATTTCTCCAACGGTTGCCAGTCTATCTCTCTCTCGAATTTTATCATACACTTCAAGGTGATTGAGACTATATGCAATTTGTTTGGATAGCGGGATCAAAAGCTTTAATTCATTTAAAGAATAGGGTGTTTCGGCCTTTTCATTAATGAAGCTACAAAATCCAAGCAATTTGCCTTCCAGCATAAAACCAAATGCACACTCGGCATGCAGGGCATCAAAGAGATTTAAAACATTTTTTAACCGATCCTTAGAAAATCCACTGACCCCTTCCAATATTTCACGTTGAATAGAATGAGTGGTGATGGGAAAAGGAAATTTTCTTTGCAGATACTTGACAAAGTCATGGCCGATGAGAATTTCAGAAATTTTAATTTTTGAGGGATCAGATTCCAGAGATTGGATGAGCTTTAACTTCATGTTTTCCAAGTCCAGCAGAAAAAAATCGGCACGAGAGATTTTTAAAATATTTTTTAATCCCACCAAAACTTCATGGGTTAAATCCTGTAAATCTGAAATTTCAATGAATCGATTTCGTAAATTGTCGAGTTGCTCTTCGGTCTTTAGCCGTCTTTTTAAAAAAAATGCATATGTCATTTTTCCGGCAATTGTTTTTGCGGGCTCAAAAAGAATCAGAATTACAAAAGAAGCAACAAATGTATTAAAAAGAAAGAGGGCCGGTCCTTCGACCCACGATACCAAGATGACATAAATCAACGTGAGAATGGCGGCCAGCACAAAAAGCAAAACCCCTTTGGCCACCAAGTCTTCCAAATCCAAAATTTTTCTTCGTGTGATGATCTGATAGATAAAGAATAAATAAATCATGAGGGCCACATTCCCAAATGCGGGCAGTGGGAGGCCTTCTTGGGATAACCCATCCAATGTGAGCATAAATAGCGTGAGACATCCGCCCAGAATTAAGGAAAGTTGACGTTTGCTTTCTTGAACGCCCAAGCGGGCTTCTTTTAAATTTAAGCTCAACAGAAAGAATGCATAACCAATGACGGAAATGGCGTAAATGTTGGTCGCATGTTTAAACCAGAATAATTTTTCGGGAGGCAGAAAAAATCCGGTGGCCAGTAAAATGCCAGCCGCATAAATCCCGGTGAGTGTTTTAAAAAAAGTGGGAGCTTCTTCTTTAATTTTTTCTGTAAATTGCAGAAAAAAATAGACGCAAGTGGGTGCCAAAACCAGTGTCATTAAGAGATGGAGTTTTCCAAATAAATGCGAATACAAAATATGGGAAAAGAAATTAAATAAGCTCCAAATTGAAATTAGCATGCAAAGAATTGAAAACCAAAGATATCGTTTGTCTTTCAAGCTTTTTGTGGCCGTAACAACAGAAAAAGCAATGGCAATAAAGGTGCACAACAGTGAACTAATGGTTAATGTATTCATGCGTGATTGCCTCAGGTGTTAACATAATGCCTTGAAAAATTAAAGGGACTATATTACTGTCACAATTATGAAAATTTTAGTGACCGGTGGGGCCGGATTTATTGCATCCTTTCTTATAGACCGGCTGGTGAAAGAAGGGCACGAAGTCCGGATTTTTGATAATTTGGATCCTCAAGTTCATGTGGATCAAAAAAAGCCATCTTATTTAAATCCGAATGCAGAATTTATTTTGGGAGATGTTCGCGACCGAGAAGCGTTATCCAAAGCCATCCAAAATTGTGATGTTATTTTTCATGAAGCGGCAGCCGTGGGAGTGGGCCAATCGCAATATCAAATTAAACACTATGTGGATGTCAATACCGGGGGAACGGCAAATCTTTTGGATATTTTGGCCAATGAAAAGCATCGGGTTCAAAAACTGATTGTTGCGGCTTCTATGAGCAGCTATGGGGAAGGCCTGTATCAGTGTAAAAAGTGTGGTTTGGTGAGGCCCCCATTGAGATCATCTGTGCAATTGGAAAAAAGACAGTGGGAAATGATGTGTGCTCGATGTCCGGTACCACTGGAGTCTATCCCCATACCCGAAACTGCCGAGCGTCAGTGTCAATCCATTTACGCGATTACCAAAATGGATCAAGAAGAGATGGTTTTAAATTTTGGAAAAACGTATGGGGTGCCAAGCGTTGCGTTGCGTTATTTTAATGCATTTGGTCCCAGGCAATCCTTGTCCAACCCATATACGGGAGTGGCTGCCATTTTTATGAGTCGGATCAAAAATGGCAAACGACCGATTGTTTATGAAGATGGACTTCAAACCAGAGATTTTATTTCTGTTCATGATATTGTGTCGGCCAATATTTTGGCGATGAATAAAAATGAAGCCAATTTTGAAGCATTTAATGTGGGGCGCGGAATAGGACTTTCCGTTAGTGAAATTGCAAAAGTATTGGCCAAGCTCTATGAGAGTTCGATTGAGCCTGAGATCACGCATCAATTTCGAAAAGGCGATATTCGTCATTGTATTGCCGACACCCGTAAAATCCAAACCCATTTGGGATTTAAGCCACAGATTTCATTTGAAGATGGAATGCGAGAACTCATTGATTATGCACATCAGACAACTGCAACCGATTTTTTTGACCAAGCCACCCAAGAACTTCGCTCTCGGGGATTGGCATGATCGATATTAAAAGTTTACCCTACCCAAAATTAACGGATTTTTTAAGTTCTCAAAACGAAAAATCTTATCACGCACAAAATATTTATCGATGGCTATTTAGAAAAGGAGCCACGTCATTTGCCGACATGACCGATCTTCCAGAATCTTTGCGGCAAAGACTGACTCATTTGTGTGAGATTACTGCATTTTCGTTGGTTCAGCGTCAGTTGTCCTTGGATGGAACACAAAAATTTTTATTTGAACTCAAAGATAAAAATACCATTGAATCTGTGTATATTCCTTCAGACGATCGTGTCACACTTTGCATTTCATCTCAGGTTGGATGTCGGATGGGATGTAAATTTTGCTTAACGGCCAAGCAGGGAATCGTCCGGAATTTGGAAGCGTCTGAAATTGTATCTCAACTCATGGAAGTTCAAAGTCGAGTGGATCGAAAAATAACCAATATTGTCATGATGGGCATGGGGGAGCCACTTGATAATTATGAAAATGTGTTGAGTGCCCTTTCTATTTTACAGTCGAAATGGGCATTTAAATTTTCTCAAAGAAAAATTACAGTTTCTACCGTGGGTTTGGTCCCAAAGATCGTTCAGTTTGGGAAAGATTCAGATGTGAACTTGGCCATTTCATTAAATGCGCCGACAGATTCCATTCGCAATCAAATTATGCCCATGAACAAACGATATTCTATGGATGAAGTGCTGGAAGCATGTCGACAATATCCGCTTAAACCCGGACGAAGAATTACATTTGAATATGTGATGTTGGGGGGAGTCAATGACTCGCTTCAGCATGCCAGGGAACTTGTTCAAAAAATTAACGGATTAAAATGTAAAATTAATTTAATTCCGTTTAATGAAAATCCAAAAAGTTCATTTAAAAGACCGTCCGACCTGGTGGTCAATGCATTTGAACAATATTTGGCCGATCATCATATCAGTGTGTTTGTTCGGAAGAGTCGAGGCCGAGACATTTTGGCGGCGTGCGGGCAATTGGTCAGCCAATATTATGCTGAAAAACATCTGGGACCGGATGTTGAAGACGAACCTTTGTTGACTTCATCGAGTCAGGATGTTATCCATAATTCAGTCGTTGATGTTGTGTCACTTCATTAAATGTAGGTCGTAAAAAAGGGAGAGACTTATGTTTAAAAAACATAAATATCTTGTTTTCGTCGTATTTCTTGGTTTTACTTCCTTGGCGCAGGCCAATATTATTCGTGTGGCAATCCCGGAGAATCAAAAAAATGTTCAATTGTTTGCAGGCGCTCTTTATAAATTTGACTGCGAAGTGTGGAATGAAGAGGGGAATTTGGTACAAACCGCACTGGATTGGAGATTGAGAGACAGCGATGGATTTGAGACGACAAGGCCAGGGACCATTGATCACGATGGATATCTTGAAATTTCAAAAGGCTTTGCAGGATCATTTCGTGTGGTCGTCACTGAGATTACTTCGGGTTTATCGGATGAAGCAGTGGTTCAAATTCAGAGCCCGTTTCCATCTGAGATTTCCAATATCCAAATTTTTCCATCGTTTCTATCATTATATCGGGGTGGATCGACGTATCTTTCAATTCGATGTGTGAATGGATTTGGGCAAGAAGTTCGTAATTTTACACTGCACTATTATTTACGGGATGCCTGGGGCCGGATTGTCCCGTTTAATTATGTAAAAATTAATAATCCTGGATACCTTCAAGTTTTAACCTGGGCTGTGCCAGGACGCTACACACTTCACTTTGAAGATGTGAATGGTTCTGCGCATACATTTATTTATTTAGATATTCTATGATGGTTGGGATTATCGGCGGTTCGGGATTATACGAAATCAACGGGTTAAAAAATATCCGTCGAAAAAAAGTGACGACCCCATTTGGAAAACCATCCGATGAATTCGTGTTGGGGGATTTAAATGGGACAACGCTTGCTTTTTTGCCACGTCACGGTCGTGGCCATGTCTTTTCTCCGTCTGAAATTAATTACAGAGCCAATATCTATGGGATGAAAAAGCTGGGGGTGGATCGTTTGATCTCCTTGAGTGCTGTGGGAAGCATGAAAGAGCATATTCCGCCGGGAGATGTGGTGATTGTCGATCAATTTATTGATCGGACCAAAGGAATTCGAAGACACACTTTTTTTGAAAAGGGGATTGTGGCACACGTGTCATGTGCGCATCCAGTATGCCCCGATTTAAGTCGAATCACATATGAAGCCGCAAAAAAAGTAACACCCAAAGTCCATATGGGGGGAACTTATCTTTGTATGGAAGGCCCTCAGTTTTCAACGAAAGCCGAATCGCTTCTCTATCGATCATGGGGAGTGGATGTCATTGGGATGACAAATGTTCCTGAATCCAAACTCGCGAGAGAGGCAGAGCTTTGTTATACCTCCATTGCATTTTCCACCGATTTTGATTGCTGGAAAGAAGAGGAAGAAGCAGTGTCGGCAGATAAAGTTCTTGCCACGATTAAAAAAAATGTGGATACTGCAAAAAAAATAATTAAAGAGGTGACATCTTTGATCTCAAAAAGTAAATCATGCATGTGTTCTGAAGCATTAAAATTTGCCATTGTCACAGATGGATCTAAAATTCCATCGAAAATAAAAAAAGATTTGGATTTATTGATCGGTAAGTATCGTAAGGCAGTGTGATATGAGTATTGTTGTTGTCGGTTCATTGGCTTTTGATTCGATTCAAACCCCTTGGGGCGAGGCCAATCGTGTTCTTGGGGGATCTGCCAATTATTTTTCCCTGGCCGCGCGATTTTTTTCTCCCGTAAGACTTGTTGGAGTCATTGGAGAAGATTTTCCCCAAGCACATTTAGAATATTTAAGTTCTCAAAATATATGTACGGAAGGTGTGGTTCGGTCACCTGGAAAGACATTCCATTGGAAAGGCAGATATGGAAAAGATCTTGCCGAAGCAACCACACTCGAGACCCATCTCAATGTGATCGAGTCGTTTAATCCGATTTTGCCAGAAGCATATCGTGAAACTGATTTTGTATTTTTGGCCAACTTTAATCCAGATCTTCAAAAAAGTGTGGTGGATCAAGTGAGACATCCGAAAGTCATTGCCTGTGATACGATGAACTATTGGATTGAAGGAAAATTAGAGTCTTTAAAAGAAGTTTTATTTGAAGTGGAT
>CAZDSE010000088.1:0-5856 GCA_964507905.1 uncultured bacterium
CAGAAGTTAAAATTAAAAAAGAAAAGAAAATTCTTTTTTATCGCCATCCGATGAATCCAGAGGTGACATCCCCAACCCCCAGCAAAGATGAAATGGGGATGGATTATGTTCCAGTGTACGATGAGGATACTGCGGATACTCAAACATCAGACGTCGAAGGGCGTGCGTCATTTAAATTGTCTTCCGAACGGCAGCAAATGATTGGTGTGACGACGACCACAGTGCAGAAGAAAAATCTCACATATGAAATACGGGCCAGTGGGAAAGTGGCTTTTGATCCCGAGCTTTTTACAGCGATCGACGAATATATTCAGGCGATAAAATCTCATGCACTCATGTCCAAAAGCACTTTTAAGGATTTGCGTGATCAGGCAAACGAGCTTGTGAGTTCTGCGCATACCAAATTAAAATTAATGGGATTGTCTCATGAGCAAATTGAAAAAATTGCCAGGGGAGGAAAAAGTCCAAAGAACTTATTGCTGCCAGAATCCTCAGTTTGGATTTATGCCGAGGTGTTTGAATATGAAATTTCGGGTTTAAAATCCGGTCAAGATATTGAAGTGCTGGTGCCCTCGCTCCCTGGAAAAATATTTAATGGGAAAGTATCCAGCATCAGTCCCATTTTAAATGCCCCCTCTCGGACATTTAGAATTCGCGCCGAAGTTCCAGACCCCAAAAAAGAGCTCAGACCCGACACATTTGTAAATGTCAAAATCACCATTGATCTTGGAGAAAAAATTGCAATTCCTTTGGATGCCGCACTTCATTCGGGGGATCATCATTTTGTCTTTGTGAAAAAGGGAGAAGGACTTTTTGAGCCGAAATCCATTTCTTTGGGTATGCGAACGAAGGATTTTTATGAAGTGTTGTCTGGATTGGAAGAAGGGGAAACGGTGGTGACGGCCGCGAATTTTTTAATTGATTCTGAATCGAGGCTAAAATCGGTCTTGGAAAAAATGAAAAAAGGAGAAGCCACTGGAGCCAAAGAAATAAAAGGAACAGGCCATGAATCTCATTGAACGCATTATAGAATTTAGCACCAAAAATAAAATTTTGGTTATGGTGCTGACCCTCGTTGCGGTCTACGGGGCCATGTGGGTGACAAAGCGTATGCCGCTCGATGCCATTCCGGATCTATCGGACACGCAGGTCATCATTTATTCAAAGTGGGATCGTTCGCCCGATATTATGGAAGATCAGGTGACCTATCCCATTGTGACATCCCTTTTGGGAGCGCCCAAAGTAAAAGCCATCCGTGGATTTTCTGATTTTGGATTTTCGTATGTTTATGTCATTTTTGAGGACGGAACGAATCTTTATTGGGCCAGAACCCGCGTACTCGAATATTTAAGTAAAATTCTTCCAAGACTTCCTTCCGAAGTAAAAACAGAAATTGGTCCCGATGCGACCAGTGTGGGATGGGTGTATCAATATGTACTTTTGGATGACAGCAATCAATTGAATCTATCCCAATTGCGATCGATTCAAGATTGGCAACTCAAATTCCATTTGCAGTCGGTGCCCGGAGTGGCCGAGGTGGCATCTATCGGCGGATTTATTAGGCAATAGCAGATCCACATAGGTCCCAATAGCCTCGTTGCGTTTGACATTATGATGCCGCAGCTCATTGAGGCGGTTCGTGCCGGAAATCAAGAAACCGGTGGACGGGTGCTGGAATTTTCTGGAACTGAATACATGGTTCGGGGACGGGGTTACGTCAAAAATATTTCAGACATCGAAAATATTGTGATCAAGACCGATCGCCGGACTGGAGCGCCGATTTTGGTTAAAAATATTGGCCGCGTAGAAATTGGGCCCGATATGCGACGAGGGGTGACGGATTTTAACGGGATGGGAGATGCCGTCGGTGGCGTTGTGATTATGCGCCAAGGCGAAAATGCTTTGAACGTCATTGAACGGGTCAAACATAAAATAGAAGAGATTCAACCCAGTCTTCCCCAGGGGGTTAGGATTGTATCCGTCTATGATCGGTCCGGTTTAATCGAACGTTCAATTGAGACCTTAAAGCATGAACTTTTGGTTGAAGTGATCATTGTGAGTCTCGTGATTCTCATTTTTCTGTGGCACATCCCCTCAGCCATCGTTCCGATTATGACCATTCCGATTTCTGTATTCCTGGCATTTATTCCCATGTATCTCATGGGACTTACGACGAACATTATGTCTCTCGCAGGAATTGCAATTTCTATTGGGGTCTTGGTCGATGGGGCCATCGTTGAGGTTGAAAATGCATACAAAAAGATAGAGGAGTGGAATACGACCGGTCGACATGGCAGCCTCTATGACATTCGATTAAATGCCATGAAACAAGTGGCGCCGTCTGTCTTTTTTTCGTTACTCGTCATTGCTGTATCTTTCTTGCCCATTTTTACATTGATCGAACAAGAAGGGAGACTCTTTCGACCGTTGGCGGTTTCAAAAACATTGGCCATGGTGCTTGCTGCGTGCTTGGCCATTACGATCGATCCTGCACTTCGAATGCTTTTTGCCAAAGTTGATTTTTATAAATTTCGTCCCAATTGGTTATGTGCCATTACAAATCAAATCTTCGTGGGGCGATATTATGCAGAAGAAAATCATCCCATCAGTAAAATTTTATTTAAGTATTATGAACCGGCTGTTCACTATGTATTAAAACACAGTAAGGCCACTTTGCTGATCGCAGTATTTCTCATGCTATCCATAGTCCCTGTTTTTTTAAAAATGGGATCTGAATTTATGCCCCCATTAAATGAAGGGGCCATCTTATATATGCCAACCGCATTCCCCGGGATGTCGGTGACAGAAGCGCAACGAATCCTTCAGGCGCAAGATAAGATCTTAAAAGAGTTTCCAGAGGTAGAAACGGTTTTTGGAAAAGCTGGACGAGCGGATACATCAACAGATCCGGCTCCATTTTCCATGGTGGAAACAACGGTTGTTTTAAAACCCAAAAATCAGTGGCCTCGAATATCGGGAAAGCAGCGAACATTCGATGAACTTCAAAGTGCCATGAATGAAAAACTGGCGTTTGCAGGCATTCCCAATATCTGGACCATGCCCATTAAAAATAGAATCGACATGTTGTCTACGGGGATTCGAACGCCCATTGGAATTAAGGTCATTGGACCTGATTTGAAAGTCATTCAATCCGTTGCCGAAGACATCGAAGCCACGATTCATTCTGTGCCCGGGACACGCAATGTGTATGCCGAACGAGCAGCGGAAGGATATTATTTGGATTTTGTTTTGAAACGTGAAGAGTTGGCCCGTTACGGAATTTCAATTCAAGATGCGCAAATGATTGTGGGGACGGCCATCGGCGGAGAAAATATTGCATATACGATTGAAGGTCGGGAACGGTATCCAATCCACGTCCGATACTCGAGAGAATTTAGAGAGGACGTGGAGTCATTAAAAAGAATATTGGTGCCGACTCCAGGCGGAGCACATATTCCCATGGCGCAAATTGCAAACATTGATTTGGTGAAGGGGCCCTCCATGATTCGAAATGAAAATGGAATGCTCGCAGCATATGTGTTTATCGATATTGTTGGACGAGATGTGGGGAGCTATATCAAAGATGCTAAAAAATTGGTGAGCGACCAGATCAAAACTCCCTCGGGTTATAGTCTGATATGGAGTGGCCAATACGAAAATATGATTCGGGTGAAAAATCGACTCAAAGTCATATTGCCACTGACTCTTTTTGTGATTGCTCTCCTATTATTCATGAATACGAAGTCATTCATCAAAACGGGGATTGTGATGTTGGCCGTTCCGTTTTCTCTGATCGGAGGTGTGTGGCTCTTATACATTTTGGGATACCACATGTCGATTGCGGTCTGGGTGGGCATGATTGCGCTCATGGGATTAGACGCCGAAACGGGAGTCTTTATGCTCTTATATTTGGATTTGGCGTATGAAGACCGCATCAAATCCAATCGAATGAACACCACAGAAGATTTAAAATCCTCGATTAGCGAAGGTGCAGTAAAGCGCATCCGCCCAAAACTCATGACAGTCATGGCCGCATTTATGGGGCTTATGCCCATTATGTTTTCTTTTGGTACGGGCAGTGATGTCATGAAACGCATCGCCGCCCCCATGGTGGGTGGATTGGCCACTAGTTTCATTTTGGAATTGCTCGTCTATCCTGTTATATTTTATCTCTGGAAATCAAGAGAGATGAAATAGGGGGCAGAAGTAGAGGCCGGTTAACAGGGTAGAGTGGTGAATTCAAAGCTGACTAAACTAGGGTTGAATTAGATGACTTTTTTGAGCTTTACTTCGATAAATTTATTAAGGCTCATTTTAGAAATTTTTGCTTTTGTCATGAGATCTCTGTGAAGAGAAGGTGCAATTCGTAAAGGTATTTTTCCAGAGAATTTTTTTTCTGAAAGGGGCTCCGGAATAGGAAGACCACGAGCCTCTAAACTCTCAATATAAACCCCAATAGCTTCCTTAGCATTTTGAAGAGCTTCTTCTACTGTTTCCCCATGAGTCATACATCCTGAAAGTTCAGGAACATTTACAACGTAAGCTTTATCTTCTGCGCTCCACGTAACTTCTAATTGATATTTAAAATCATATTTTGTTTTTTTAGACATTGTTCTTATCCTCCTCAAGTAACAGGTTTTGAGCCTGTTTTATTTGATAGGGTTTTAAATCCTTTGAATGAGTTGCCAAAATAAATGTTTTTGACTCCTTCACCCATGCTTCATGGCTCCCCTTAGTTCTGTTCAGAGACCATCCCATTTGTTTAAGCAATGTTCTAAGTTCTCGTGCATCAATTGAACCACTTTCTAACTTCCTTTTAAGTTTATCAGTTGAGCTCACCCAAACATCCTAAGCATGCGAAAATGATATCATATTTGATATCATTGTCAAGTCCACTCACATATCGTGTATTTTTTGGCATAGGGCTTGCATTCCATATACTCAGGAGTCATAAAAAGTGGGGGCATGCTTAATAATAGAAAAGAGGCTTCTGGGTATGCTTTGATGGAGATTGTTGGACCAAACATCAATGCAGTTTAAAACCCAGGAGCCCCTTATATGCAAAGCTTAAGATGTTTTCGTATTGAAGGCTACCAGATTTTAGATGAAGTACAGTCTGTCTATACCCAAAAGCGCTCAATCGGTTAACGAGACGCTCTGTTGGCGATTTTTTCTGGCATCGACTTCCACAAAAAAGAGGTAGTTATTAAAGGAGAGAAAAATTTTGCCTCGTGAAAATCAGGATGAATTACAGCTTTATCATTCTGAGCGAAGCGAGGGGGCTCGGCTATCAATTTGAGACGAATTAGATGGTTTCAGTTTCAGAAATCATGAACTACTTATTGAATGGATAAATACACATCAACTTGAGCATTTTTTGGGTTTTTGCTTCTTTCATCGTAAAGTTCAAAGTCCGTTTTATATGCTCTATTGCCACCAATATCATTTGGCTTAAGAGACCAAATATGCTTCCAAATAGAGATAATGATGTCCGGAATAGGGCCTTTTTCTGAGGAAAAGAGTGCATATTTTGAAGAGGGAATTCTTCTTGAAGTAAGACCCTCAGGTACCTCAGCGTCATCTGTAACCTCTGTGCCAATGATAAAAGAGAATTCTCCATTCATATCACTTTCATAGTCAGTGTAAACTGCAAGCACCAGATCAGGATTCTTTTTTTTTGGAATTTGAGATAAAACTTTTTCTTTATAAAAAGTTTTCCATTGTTGGGATATTTTTCCCTGTCCGCTCATTTCAACTTTGTTGTTTGTTCTCACCTCAATGCCAATAATTTTTATTGCTTCTTTTTCAATAATTTTTGGTTTCATATTTTTAGCCCCCATAAACAACGCGCATATT
>CAZDSE010000088.1:5866-7770 GCA_964507905.1 uncultured bacterium
AAAAGTTAAGTTGTCATTACCCAAATAGCTGAATCTTAAATATTTTCTTTGACGTTCCAGTTTTACTGAACCTTGTTCAAAAACCATATGAGTTACTTGCCCTTCATCGTTTTTATGAAATTCCATCGTAGCAATTCCGCTTATAGAAAATTTATTTTCTGAGAGTGCTGTAAGTCGTCCTTTTTCTTGGCCCACCAGCTCATAAACAAGGTAAGTTTTTTTCCTAGTTATAACAAAAGTAATAAGGGGACTTTCGTAAGTACCTACATAGGCATCAAAAAGTTTATCTGGAACAGGGTAATCTTTCGGTGGGGAGCATTCCCATCCAAAAACAGCTATGTTAGCGATACAACCAATCTCTGACGCTGTATTAGTTAAAGAAACGATTCCCTTCCCAGTTTCATGACTAAAAGCAACGAGGCTTCTGTAACCCCCTGTACCGCCAGTATGGTGATACATACTTATTTCTTCATCGGAATCTCGAACCCAACCTAAACCAATACCTAAGTTCTTATTGGTATGTTGAATCTCTTGGGCTAATTTCAAAGGCTTAGAAATAGAGGTTTCGTCAGGAAATAGATTTGCACGAACAAATTTAAGCATATCTTGTGTGGTAGAGCGAATGCCCCCAGCCCCCACTAAAACATTTAAATCCCAAGGAGACGTGGGTTCTAAAGCAGCATCATACCCTGGCGCAAATCTTTTTAATTGATCTTCATTTAAACTTACGCTCGTGTCATTCATTCCCAAAGGTTTTGTAATTTTTTCTTTCAGAAGATCTTCGTATGTCTTTTTTGAAACAATGGTTAAAATATATCCTAAAAGACCAACCCCAACGTTAGAGTAATACTTGAGATCAAACTCCGTTGGGTGCTTCTCCGGTATAAAACTTCTTATAAATTTAAGAAGATGATCTTCTGTATAATCAGCGTAAGGATTTTTAATATTTTTTGGATTAAAATTATTTGGCAACCTTGGGAGTCCAGACGTATGTGTTGATAGTTCTACCAATGTAATATCAGCCGTTGTTAAAGGAAGGCCGTTTAAATATTTTGATATTTTATCATTCAGAGAAACAATTCCCTCATTTGCAAGGGATGCTAAAATAATACCTGTAAAAACTTTTGAGATAGATCCAATTTCAAACAGAGTATCGGCTAAAATTGGTTTTTCTTTACCTATTTCCAGTGTTCCATAGCTCCAGTTTGCTTGATTATTTCCATCCATGACCCCTACAATTGCACCTACATTTCCTTCGCTTGAAATGTAATCACTTACAATTGGATCTATTTTTTGTTTTAATTCTTCAAAAGAGGCAAAACTAAAAGACTCAAAAAACAAAATAAAAAGTAATGCAATGAAAGCTCTTACCATCATGAGGCTGTGAGGCTATCAAGGAGTGGCTTTTCAATATACCGAGATGAATTTGTAATTAAGTTCATTGCCTTATCTTTTTATTTATTTCTTGTAAAAAACTATCTCTGTTTGTTGGATTGATTACAAAGTTTTTAAACAATCCCTTTTTCTTTCGAATTGTTATAAAATGCCAAGGCCAGGGATTATTCCAGTGTTCATTCCAAAAAGTATATCCAGCTCTTACATATTCAATATTTGAATAGGATATTTTTCGGATAGCAAAGGTACCAATCCTTACTTGTAGATCATTATCTGACACATGATAGTTGAATGGAAAATCCATATTTCTTATTTAAGAAGAAATATACTAAAAAAATCAAGATAACAATGGAAATAGACGAGATCCTTCGGACTTTGCCATCAGCATGACGGTGTATTTATTATCCTGAAAGAAAATTTTGAAGAAAAATCATTAGCATCTAAGTCATCTTTCATCTCTTTAAACTTTTATCCCCCAGTTATCGTTAACGTCCAATCTCTAATGTGCA
>CAZDSE010000089.1:0-4362 GCA_964507905.1 uncultured bacterium
AATTTAGTGGTCTTCTGCCGGTCATTGGGAAAGATATCGCTCTTATTTCTAATACACGTTTGCTAACAGTAAGTTGTGAAGATAGAAGCGTAAGAAGTGGTTTTGACACAAGAGTAAATGCGGATGTCTCGTTAACCATTAGGCCTTTGGTTGATGGAAGTCCACTGGGAGGCACTGAAGAATCTGTTCATGTCGAAGGATTTAAGTCTGGCTCAGGTCCAGAGGGAGATCGTTTAGAGCCTTTTGATGTTAGTAATTTGACATATCTAAAAAATAACTGGAGGTAGATTCTTATTATATAAGAAGAATTAAAAAAAATGGAGAAGCAGAGTTTTCTGTTTCTCCATTTTTTATTTCTGGCCAATCACCATATCTTCTTCAAAATAAACTTGAGGTTCATCATCCCCCCAAAGGCCGAGACCATAAAAAAATTGATGAAGCCAATGGATGGGATGATTGATGAGACAAGCCGCCGTAAAGGCTTCACTCAATGATACAATCTGGTCTCCATCGGTATCAATCGAGGGGTGTTGTAATGCTTTTAAAAAATAATAACTAAATTTTGGCCATGATTTGTCTTCTATGGGGCCTCGATAGGAAAGATGATGATCGGATGAGGTGATGATGAGTCGATTTGGACCTTTGAGGCTATCGATAAATCCGCCACTCTTACACGCTTGAATCATAATGAATTTTTGTGAATCAGGTTTAAAATATCGATCAATATATTCATCTAACTTTTGACCGGTGAGTTCAATGGGCATGACGCTCAATGTATATCCAGGGAATAAATATACAAAACTATCGTAACTATTTCGAGATCCATGCGAGGATAGATAGATGATGGCTTGTCCATCTTCAGGGGTGACGTTTCCAAGGTCGATCAGGGCTTGCTCAATCACAGTTTCATCGGTTAATGGATAATGAATGTCAAATTCTCCATCGCCATCAAAATCCCCTTCACCATGAGTGCGAAATGACCTGTGATGAGCCAAGACAGTGATGTGATTTTTGGGTATGCCCAAATTCAGAAATGTTTCATATGCCAATCGAGTAATGTTTCTGTTTTCTTCTTCTGGACTACCACAAATGATAAGTGCGTATGTTTTGTCCAAAGATGGTTGATCCAATGGGGTGGCATAAGAAATCCCCATTAACCCAGCGATTGCTGGGATAATGAATACGGTCAATAGAGATAGGTTCTTCATCCAGGACACCATTTACCATGTGCTGCATATATTGCAAATCATATACTTTCATTATCGATATGGGGGTAATGGAACGTATTACCATTCTATAATTATTCTATTAGAATAATTCTTATAGAATAATAAAAAACCCGTTTACCACTCAAATCTGCTCCAACATTTTGGAGCATTTTCTGACGATAATTCATTTAATAGATTGCGCTTTCTGATAAATCGATTTAATTCACAATGAAATATAGGAGGTACGTATATGAATTATTATTTTTCACTATTTTTGTCGGCGATTTTATTTGTCACTCAAAGTTGGGCTTTATGTCTGCATGCTGAGGCAGCCGGCGATGAGAATGCCAAGATTGACTATCGTGTAAAAATATCACTCGAAGTTGATAGACAGGGTGACGAACTTCAGAAACTTCAAGATCGCGAAGGAATTGAAGCAGCTCATCAATATTTTGAGAAAATGGCCAATGAGAATATGCAGGCATTCTTATTCAGAAGTTCTGATGCCATCAGCAAAATGGGAGAAAAGGAAGCTGTCCTGCATTTGGAAAAGATCCAAGAATATCTTAATAAAATGGGAGGCATCCCAAATGAAGAGAGGATAAATAAAGTGTCATCAATCCTCTATGATCATAGTCTGTCGAATAAGGAAAAGCTTATGTCATTTCAAGGGGATCAAGAGACTTCATCTTTTAAAAAAGGGATTGAAATGATTAAAAATCGAGCCTCCATAGTTGGATATCAAAAAGCATTTCATGAAATTTCAAATCAACTGCGAAGTCGGTATGATACCGGTGGATATTGGGGGGATTTGAGCGATCCTGCCATCCCGATCGGTTTTGGTATTTTTATTTTAGGATTTATTGTTCTCCTCATTTCCCCAGATGCTTATATGGTTTTATGGACAGCTGCTATGGTGGTGGGATTTGGTACATTGATTTGGGCAATAGTGAGTACTGAGTAGTATATATTTATTCCACTGAGGATTCTAACAGCTCCACAATGTCAAATTCCTTTACTGTAGACTCTTGATTCTTGGCTTTGAGGCCATCACTGAGCATCGTATGGCAAAAGGGACACGCAGAGGCGATGATCGTGGCGTCTGTACCCAATGCTTCTTCTACACGGTTCACATTAATTCGTGAGCCGCGGTTTTCTTCAAGCCACATTCTTCCGCCGCCAGCTCCGCAGCAAAATCCTTTTGATTTACAGCGAGTCATTTCAATGGGGGCATTTCCGGAAACCAGTTTTAAAAGATTTCTGGGGGCGTCATAGATGTTGTTATATCTGCCCAGGTAACAGGGATCGTGATAAGTGATTTTGGATGTTTGATTTGGGTTAGATTTTACTTTTAATTTACCTTCTTTAATCAGTTTCATCAAAAATTCAGTATGATGAATCACTTCAAACCGGGCATCAAAGTCCGGATATTCATGACGATAGGTATTAAAACAGTGGGGACAGGTGGTGAGAATTTTTTTGACTTTGTATTTAAATAGTACTTTTTTATTATCTTCAATCATTTGTTGACCCAGGTATTCATTCCCCATTCGACGAGCGGTTTCACCATTGCATCTCTCCTCAGCACCTAAGATTGCAAAATCGACTTTGGCTTTGAGCAGAAGTTTGGCAAAAGCCTGAGCCACCTTTTTGGACTGAGAATCAAATGATGCGGCACAGCCGACATAATAAAGATATTCGGTATTGGGATGTTCGGCCATGGTTTTAATGCCAAGACCTTTTGCCCAATCTCCTCGAGTGGAAGGGGCCAAACCCCAGGGATTTGAATAATTTTCCCAATTTGAAAAAACTTTTTGGGCTTCGGGTTCAATTTTACCTTCCATCAAAACCAAATGTCGTCTCATATCTAGAATGGTGGGCACATGTTCGATATAAACGGGACAAGCTTCAACACATGCACCACATGTCGTGCAATCCCAAATGGCGTCTTCGGTCATGACGTCGGAGATGAGTGATTTTTTGAGTTCTGGTGAATCTGCTTTTGATAATATGGCATGGCCTTTTGCTTCCAAATGATGGCGGAGATTCACAATGATGCTTCTGGGACGTAACGGTTTTCCGGTATTATATGTGGGGCAGAATTCATTACATCTTCCACACTCGGTACAGGCATAGGAATCCAATAACTGTTTCCATGTGAAGTCTTCCACTTTTCCCACGCCAAACATGGTTTGCGTTTCATCTGTCAGATTTAATTTTTTGAGTCGCCCCCGAGGGGTGAGACTGCTAAAAAAAACATTGGGCGCGGCTGCGATCACATGAAGATGTTTGGAAAAGGGGAGATAGGCAAAGAAAACAAGAACCGTAAGAAGATGAGTCCACCAGGAGATTTCATAAAGGATCACTTGGCTTCGCCAGAGCATGAGCAGGCTTGAAATCATTAAAATGCCAATCAGGCTTAAGATAAAGTAAGCATCCCAGGCTGCGTGTCGGCTTAGAACTTCTAAGCGCTTGGGTCTTATGATCAATCTTCGATAGAAGAAAAAGAGTATGCTCAAGAGGACCAGAGCATAGAAAATATCTTGTAAGAAATGAAGAGCAGTATTGAATTTACGCCCTAGGAATTCAAGACTGAAACTTGGAAATATTCCATGGATCATTATTTCAATGGTTCCAATTGAAATGATGATAAAACCCCAAAAGACAAACGCATGTGCGAGGCCGGGGATAATGTCTTTAAACATTTTTTTCTGAAGGATAACGCCGAGAAGGAATGTTTTAATTCGTTGGGGCAGATGATCTATGCGATTTTCATTTTTTCCAAGCCTTAGATATCTGTAGAGTCGGAAGAAAAAAAATCCTCCGGTTCCAAATCCTGCGATGATAAATACGAGAACGAGAATAGATTTAAGAGTCATGACGGTTTGGCTCCAAACTTCCAGACCAACTTTTCAGATTCAAATACACAAAATTCATATTCCTTTGTAGAAGTCAAGCAATGTGTGGGACAAACGAGTGTGCAAAGTCCACACTGAAAACAGGTTCTAAAATCAATATCAAATTGTGGAACGTGAACGGGAATGGGCTGGGTGCCAGATTCTGGAGACGTCAGGGGAATGGGTTCCCCCGGGAGACGATTTTCAGTTGTGATGTGAATACAAGAGACAGGACAAATTTCCGAGCAGGCCTTGCA
>CAZDSE010000089.1:4387-7766 GCA_964507905.1 uncultured bacterium
TTATATGTGGATAAGGGAGAGTGATGGGGCGTTGCCATGTGGCCATGAGATGTATTTTTAAAATTTTTACGATTGATTTAAGATTTTTCATAAATCTGCCTCACTGATGCTTATGTCCAAGCTTGCCAAAAAAAGGTTAAGATCGGAGATATGAACTCCAACGCATAATTTTGGAAGTGATGAAAGAATATCAGCGCTGGGTGCTTTGACATTGAGTGTGTGTGGTTTATCTGTTCCGTCGCTGACCAAATGAAAACCCAATCTGCCTCTGGGATTTTCGGATTCCATATATATGGTTCCCTTGGGAGGAGCAATGTGTGTGAGAGGGATTGTGTGAGGTCCGGTGGTCATTTTTTCCAGCACTTGCTCTATGGTGATGATGCTCTTTTCGATCTGGTTCATCCTCACATGAATTCGATTCCAAATATCTCCCGGCGTGCCGATCTCTGAATGGGGGATAGAACTCGCGATGAAATTGGGACCAGAAAGGTGACAATCTTGGGCAAGTTTTTGAGAAATGACTCCGACATGAGTTGTTCTTTTAATGACCAAGGGATTTAACAGGAGTAATTGAGACAGCTCTGACATTTGAGATTTAATTTTGGGAAGTAAGGATTTAATTTCTTCTTCCATTCCGATGGTTAAATCTTGAGACACGCCTCCCACACAAAAGTAATTATAGAGCAAGCGGGCGCCGGTAATCATTTCCATTAAATCCAAGATTGATTCTCTCACATGAAGCGATTTTGAAAAAATAATGGGATATGACAGATTTTGCCCCATGACAGATAAAAAATACAAGTGACTGGCCATGCGATTCAATTCGCAGAGGATGGTTCTAATTTGCTGTGCGCGTTTCGGAATGGTAAGCCCCATCAATTTTTCTGAGGCCAATACAAATGGAAGTTCATTGTTACATGCAGCCAGGTAATCCAATCGATCGATGTAGGGAATCACTTGTTGATAATCCATCTGAACCGCGTGTTTTTCAAATGACCGGTGTTGATAGCCTGAGGTGACATGAATTTTTGTGCAGATATCGTGATCCACTTCGATGTTGAGTTTAAAAAGACCTTCTAACATCGAATGAACCGGGCCCAATGTGATCATATTTTTTTTCTCTGCAAGGTTAAAATTCCATCAATGAATGCTTCGGGTCTGGGGGGACATCCTGGGATATAGAGATCGACGGGAAAAAGTGTGCTTGCTCCTTTGATGACGGTTTCTCCAAATTCGGCATAGGGTCCGCCATTAATGGCGCAGCCGCCGAGTGCAATGACATATTTTGGGTGTGTCATTTGTTCATATAGTTTTACCAAATCACTTGCGAATGATGTGGTAATGGTGCCTGCGACAATCATGAGATTGGCTTTGGATGGGGTTACACACAGAGTTTCACATCCAAAACGCTCCAAATCATATCGCGGACCCAATGACGCTCGCATTTCCGCTCCACAACAAGAAAGTCCCAATGGCAAAGTCCATAAGGAATGGGTGGATGCCCAATGTTTCATTCTTTGAAAGGTGGTAAAGAGCGCATTTTTTTGGTGTGCTTCAGTCATATTTTTAGTATAGAGGAATGCAAAAAAGCATGACAACACAAAAGTACGATATGGTGATCATGGGTGCGGGGCTTATTGGGAGCAGCATCGCCTATCATCTGAGTAAAAAGCAAAAATCACTTCGAATTGCGCTATTGGATCTGGATTTTAAGGGGCAGCACAGCTCATCTGAGTTAAATGCGGGGGGTGCTCGGATGGAATGGTGTCATGAGGTGAATATTCAATTGGCCAAGGCCACAATCGAATTTTTAGAAAAAAATCCAGAGCAGTTCGGGTTTCGTCAAAAAGGGTATTTGTGGCTCTATGATGCCAACGGATGGAAAACGTACAAAGAGCATGAGGTTGAATTTCATGGCCAAGGCTTGTCTATAGAGGAGCTCACTCCCCAAGAAGTGAAACGACGATATCCGTTTATTGATCGAACCGATGATATCGTGGCAGCGACCTATTCGAAACGAGATGGTTTGTTTAATCCGAATCTATTGAAAGAATTTTTTCGAAATTCGGCCAAAAAAAATGGGGTTGAATTTATCGATGGTGCGTATATCAAAGCCATTTTAAGAACTGAAAAAATCAATGAAGTCATTTTTAATGATCTCTGTGATGAAAAATCTTATCCCAATGGTGACGATGTTTATCAAATCTTGACCGGAAAATCTGTCATTCAGGATCATCGCGAACGAAGTGTAAGATGTGATGTATTAATCAACAGTTGCGGACCCTGGGCATCCAAAATTGCCAAACTGTATGATCATGATGTTCCATCGAAACCGGTTCGGAGACAAATTAGTATTTTTGATTGTCACGAACTAAATCTTTCAGATTCCGGAATGATTGTAGATACGAGTGGAGTGTATTTTCATCCCGAAGCCAATCATATTTTGTCTGGGTATGCGACCCCAAATGAAGCGGTTGGATATAATTTCAAATATGATGGAGATTTGTTTTTTGAGCAGGAGATATGGCCGAGGCTTGCCAATCGCATGAGTCGGGCACAAGCGTTAAAGCATATTAAGGGTTGGGCTGGATTATATGAAGTCACCCCAGATTTGAGTGGGGTGATGGGACTTATTCATGAAAAGCAGAAGATATATGAAGCCCATTCATTTACGGGCAGGGGGGCCATGCAATCTTATGGGGTGGGACTGGCCATGGCTGAGCTGATTTTGGGTGGAAAGTATCTATCAATTGAGGCCACCTCTTTACATCCACGTCGATTTCGATTAGATAAGTCAAAATTGCTTTACGAAGGCTTACATATTTAATAACATAAAAGGAGGATATGATGATTGCTGCAACACAGCTTAGAGTGGGAATGATTGTCAAAGAAGGAGATGATTTATTTCGGGTGACCTATGCCATGCATCGAACGCCGGGAAATTTAAGAGCGTTTATTCAAGTTAAATTAAAAAATGTCACGTCAGGGATGCAATTGGAAAAAAGATATTCGTCTGTGGATAAGGTTGAGAAAGCCAATCTGGAATATCGAGATTTTGAATATTTGTATGAAAGTGGGGATGAATTTTTCTTTATGGATACAAAGACTCATGATCAAATTTCATTCATGAGAGATAATATCGGGGATTTAAACTTGTATTTAACCCCCATTCAACTGATTCAAGTGATATATAATGATGACAAACCCATGGGAGTGGAACTTCCTCTCAATGTGGTGTTAAAGGTGGAGTCTACCGTTCCTGGACTCCGGACGGCCACAGCATCGGCATCCACAAAACCAGCGACGATGGAGACGGGACTCGTCGTTCAGGTGCCTCAGTTTGTGAACGAAGGAGACACTATTAAAATTAATACAGCGG
>CAZDSE010000090.1:0-2792 GCA_964507905.1 uncultured bacterium
GAAATGTCCAAATGGTCCAACTGTGATCACTCACAGGGTCATAAATCAAAGGCAACATATTATAGATGTCCACACTGTGAATGGTTCCGCGCTCCAATCCATGTGAAAAAAATTCAGAATTATTAAATGCCAAATCAATCCCCTGATCTTTCACGCAATCATAAATGGCGCTCACCACCAAATTCCCAAGAATCGATTCCGACATTTCACTTTTGACCAAATCAATTTCAGACACAGCCACATGATCTTGAAAAATATTTTCATATTTTTTCTCAATCTGAGCGCGATATTCTCCCACCGATTTTTTAATCTCTTCATTTTCGGAAAACTGAGAATCGATTTGAATGAGATCATAGCGAGATTGATTCCAAAGCATGCGTGACTGAGTGGCATCATATAAAAGATCCATTTTTCCAATAAACTTTGCAAATTCTCCCGTTTTGGCAAGCCAAGTCACATGACTCCCCTTGGGCTGCCCCGTTTCAATGACAACTGGTCGACCTTCGCTGTCCGGGACAAACTTAGTATGTGAGTGACCCCCAATAATGATATCAATCGGCATACGATCGGCATTGGCAATTTCAAGATCATCCTTATCCAATAGATGAGACAGCAAAATCACCACATCGACTTTATCGCGACGTTTGAGATCCAAAGCCACACGTCTCGCTTCTGGTAACAACGGTTTTAAAGTGACCGGATGGAAAAAGAACTCATAAGTCCCTTCATTGGTTGAAAGCCCCATTACCCCCACTTTAAAATATTTTTTCCCTTCTTCTGGGACAAATCCATTCTGTCCTTCTTTTAAAAATTTACCATCCACCAAATAAAATATCTCTTTGGCTTTAATTTTTTGAGGAAGCGTAGAGTCCTTTGGCAAGGCTGAAAAATTTAAATTGGCTGATAAGAAACTAAAATTCGGAGTCACACGCCCCAATACCTTCTCCAACACAAAAGGACCCGTATACCAATCGTGATTTCCAACAACCACTACGTCGTACCCCATGCGATTTAGCATTTCAAAGGAGGCCACTCCCGCACCCAAGTTAAAATATATGGATCCTTCCGAACAATCGCCAGCATCGAGTTGTAATGCGGGTATAGACTCATTTCGAAGTTGATCGATCGCCGTTTTCAGCCTCGACATTCCCCCCAATTTTTGAGGATTTGAACGGGCTTCAAAACTGGAATGAAGGTCACCTGTAAAGACAATTCGAAACGGAATTTCTTCGGCATGGATGACATTCGAAAAAAGGATGAAGAAATATAGAATATACTTATTCATTATTAATCAAAGAGATACGTAAAGGCGGCTCCCACCGTCATGAGCTGCACGTCATCGTCTTCCACAATGTGACGATATTTAAATAGCGGACCGATAGAGAAATTTTCTGTAAAATTGATATCGATTCCGGTCACCAGAACATAATTCAATGCAAATTTGCTCACCTCACCCCGGGTATAATCAAACGTCAGGCCGAATAGCGGAGATGAATACCACGAAATATCATCTTGAAGAATATAGGCTGTATAGCGCAAGCCCGTATCCAAACTATATAGATTTTTATTACCTGCGTCTTTCGTTGCCCCATGATCTCTAAACAAAAGATCATACGAAAATTCGCCTTCAAGCGATACCCCCTCCCAAAATCCATACCCCATTCTTCCCCCGCCACCCAGTCCCGTTCTAAACTTCTTCCGGGTCCGATCATTCCTGGCAAAATCTCCAAAACCCTGGAAAGAGAATGCCCACCGTCCAGGTAAAATTCGCTTGGCTTTAATTTTTTCTGGAGCTTTTTGGGCAAAAGAATTCGCCGAAAGAAAAAAACACATCAGCACAACCGTCAATGTGAGTAATGTTTTTTGAAACATTTTGAATGGATTTTAGTAGATTACTCCGTCAAGTCAATACAAATAACATCCGACAAAGACTCTTTCTCTTTTAAAAGCACACGGGCTGCGATTAAATCATGCTCGGCTTTCTCAATCCAACTTTGAATGACATCTTTAATGTTTTTTTCGTCATAGATGACTTTTCCAGTATCCAAAATTTTTCGAATCAAACCCCCAGGAACATCTTTCCACTGTTCCAGTTCGTCCGGCGTATAAACCACGATATCAAACGGAACCAGAAATGAAGCCAATATATCCCGCACGATTCGTGCTCTTTTTCGCTTTTGTAAAACAGTGGGATGAACAATGCAAAGATCAATATCGCTCTCCGGCGTAGGCTTCCCATAGCCATACGATCCAAATAGAATAATTTTTTGTGGATGAAGCTCAGACACAATCGTTTGTTTAATGTGTTCAATCAACTCTGAATGGCTTGGCTGCTGCTCTGTTACTGATGTGGTTATCCCCAAGGCCATCCAATGATCAATGGCTTCTTGAGAAAATTTAAGATGCCGCCCAACTTTAAAGAAGGGCATCTCCTTGGCCTTCACTTTGCGATAAATCGTTATGGGGGCAATTTTAAGATACTTTGCCAACTCCTGCACACCCATGATTTTCATGAGTTCAGTATAGCATCAAATCATATCTAAATAAGTCTTATTTTATCTTAAATTATCTTAAGCAGTTCTTTGAGCAAAAGATCCAGACCATTCCATAGGGCACCCAAAGTTATTTCAGAAAATCCCGCATCTTTTTGACAAATGGGATGACTTGGCGGTAAATTTTTGTTTGTCTTACCTTAGCAGCAGAGGGATTATCTGGTTCCATAAACGTGGCTGCCCACGTAGGACCAACAGACTTTTCTGAGGAAAATTTTTCACAAATACTCTGCATCCCTT
>CAZDSE010000090.1:2802-7708 GCA_964507905.1 uncultured bacterium
AGATTGTTTCTGCAAAAAGGAGAAATCTCCTCATAACACGAATTGGCTCCCTCTTTATAATGGGCTATCAGGGCATAAATATCATAGGCATCTTTTTCTTTGTAACGTTCCGCAATGGTAATTCCTTTCATGGAAAGAATACTGACAATGTTGCCCAATCGTAAATCACAGTGGTGGTGACTTCCATCCGGCAGATAGCCATCGAGTTGTAAAATAAGATGATGTTGTGGAAGAAGATCGGCACCCCGTGCCTTTCTAGCCAAAAGGTTGCTTTGTACTTTCTGATGCCGATGTGATTTTTTAGTTCCTCCATATTCCCCAGCCAAAAAATCAATAGCAATAGTAACTCCACGAATAGTTCTTATAAATGAAAACGGAATAACCTGCCCATAGCGGTCTTTTCGTGCTAAGTATCCACGTTTTTCAAGTGCTTCAACAATACTGGTGTATTCTGTATCCGAAATTTTTGTAAAATCGATGACCAGATCAATATCAATGGAACCGATATGCTCAAAGGGATCGTTCTCTTTTTGAAATTGCTCAAGCAAAAAATAGGGAGCCCAGCCACCCACAAGATAGAGAGCATTGCGATACCTACCCAGAATCGTCATTAATTCTAGAAGAACGGATTGGGAAATATTGGCTTCATTGTTTGCAAAATGAGTCAGGAAACGTTCCATTATATTTTGAGTAGCTGTTCACGCAAGTGCTCTGCCTGCTCTTTTCCTCTTGCGGGATATTTATAAAGATCAAGATAAAGCTGGATATTATTCACAATTGTCCAGCCTTTGATCATTTGAATCTGCACAAAAATCCTCGGATCTTGAGGAATGATGATATTCATATTACCGCTCACTTCTACATCGACTAATTTCAAACTTTCCTTCCAATACGCAATATCTTGATGTTTTTCCACATAAAAATCAACAAACTGATATCGTACATAGGGAGCAATCAAAGAGGCACCACTCATTCGAGTCAGGGCAAATGGGTGTTTTTTCCCCACTTGTTTGATTTTCTTCATTAGCTCATCTCTGGAATCTTCTGAGTAATAAGCAAAAACGGTATTGCCTTCAAAAAAATAGAGATCTCGCACCATGTTAAGAAGTTGCCCCGCTTCTATCACTTGTAGACGTTGACCTAGCTTTAAAAATCCTTTTTCTCGTAACATATTTGAAAATTTGGAAATGAAGCCCAGACTTAAACCAGAAATGGAAGAAAATTCTCGAATGGTCATTGGATTTTTGTGATTGTGGATTAAAAGAATTGTCATCCAAAGACGCTCGGGGGTATTTATGATGGATACCGCAGCTCCAAATTGAGGGGGTTTTTGAATAGTGAATGGTTTTCTCATCTTTTGCTGCTCATATGTTCACAATAACTACTTAATTTCACAGTTGTGAACAATATGCCATGTCGTGAACGAATTGTCAAGCCAGGAGAAGGATTTGCAATTTATGCTTGGTGCAAAAAAAATGAGCTTTCTGCAATTTAGAAAACATACGTTAATCCAGCACTTAAAATCGAATCTCCTCGAATATGTATATATGGGCTACTGTACCGATTTAAATAGCCACTTGTTGGAATGCCAAGAAAGGATGTGGTCAAATCCAAATGCTTGGCCAAACGAAGTGTCAAGCCAGCACCAAGATAACCGACTATTTTATTTTCGTATAATTCCTTGATCTTTAAACCAGAGGTTATTTTTTTTGAGTTTTGTACATCATCTGTTTCGGAAAAATCATTCATTAACGCACCTGCTGATAGATTTAAAAAGAAAAAAGGCGCCACCGCAAACTCTTTTAGCAATCCCACACGAAACACATGAAACTTATCCCGCACATATTCTTGCAACGGGACAGCGCCTTCAAGAGTAACCCATGGCAAAAATTTTGTCCGAACCAGAAAATAGGATGCCTGTAATGTAAAATTGGAATTTGAATTCGGCGCATAGCTTTCATACGCATAACCCAAACTAAAATAATTCGTCGGCCCTCCCCAAAATGAAGAGGTGGGTTTGGCATTGTCATCCTGAGCCCGAAGCCCCCCGGCTTGACCGGGGGGGAAGGATCTCGATGTTGCCTCCCCAGACTGTTCTGTCTTCACACGCGCTGCCACCTCATCGGCCAGCTTTTGCATGCGCGCGTCTTCAGACATTAAATCTTCGCTTGTATTTTTAACGTCATCTGGTGAGGCTTCCCCTTTTTTAACGTCTTCTTTTTTCCCATCTTTATCCCCATAGAAATAAAAATTATACTCATTGGCG
Organism: uncultured bacterium; assembly: GCA_964507905.1. Classification (GTDB taxonomy): domain Bacteria; phylum Bdellovibrionota; class JACOXK01; order 2-02-FULL-40-11; family 2-02-FULL-40-11; genus CAZDSE01. The sequence goes on from CAZDSE010000090.1 coordinate 5,069, forward strand.
GCTTGCGATGCATTTGAAATAATAAAAATACAAGCCAGAACAACCGTCACAAAAAATATAACCAATAGTACCTTTGACACATTTTTCATCGGGGAATCTCGACGATGAATATGTCATCGTTTCCTTTGGTCAATGTGTCGTTATAAGACAAAACAAATCGCCTTCCAGAAAAATTTCCCATATGATTTGTACTTCGTGCATCCTCGGGAAAATAATAATAAAATCTACTCATTCTTCTCACATCAAAAAAATTAACCGTCGATTCACTGCTTTGAACCATTAAAATATCGTCAGCATACGCCAGACGAACATTCGATGCATACGAATCATATAAGATGGCAAACAGTTTTTCTCGTGTCTGGCGCCCCTGTTTTAGATCATAAGAAAAGAGCGATTTTTTTGTATATCGGTTGTCCATCCATATGACGATTTGCTGATCGGTCACTGTAAAAAAATCCATGGTATCGGATTCGTCCGAATTCAATTTGAAAGACTCCGATGTATATAGATTATATGCATAGAGATCTTTTAAACCCTGAGGTTGATACACCACCCATGGGAGTACCACTCTAAAATTGGTCACATTGAAAGAACCCACATCACTGACCGTGCGTGACACAAAATCATAATAGACAAGCTTGTACTTTCCCGACTGAGCTTGGGTTTGGGTCAACCAAAAAATTCCCGTGTCGGTAATCGCCAATTCATCATCATAAGTGTAATGCGATATTAAAACGTCGTCTGCAATTTTTCTCGGCGCACCCGATTGGCCAATTTGAAAAAAATACAAAAATCTTGGCCCCTCACCCTCGATCCATGCCACTACGTTTTTATATAATTTTATCATTTGAATCGGCATATTCTGAGGTCGACTGGTCACAAATGTGTCCCAGTCCGTACCCAAATTTTTGATATAAATGGCATTCACTTTACTATGCACATAGACGACATTATTTTCGAATATATATGGATTTGTCTGCGCTTCTGGAGATGAAACAATTTTTTGAGCTTTAAGAGTGCCATAATCATATCCAAACTCCTCCCATTTATACGGTGGTTCTTTGGCATTAGGAGTGGAGGGAGATGACGGATTTGATGATCCCGGTCCCCCTCCCGTCGGTGGATAGAATTGTTGATTACAACTGGTGAGGCACAGCATCACAACCACCATGCACCACACAAAAACCGATGTGAAAAATATAGACATCATTTGTCTCATACATCCTCCTTATAAAAAGTTGAGAGACACACCCAAGGTCCAAAAAAAGTCATCGGGTGACAAATTCAACACGTCCCTGACATTATGCGTCGAAGGTCCGTATGGAGAATTCCCCACGACATGGTGCGCAGAAGCCGAAACTTTTACATATTTTAGTAATTGCCATTTTAGCCCAATGCCCGCGTATTGAATGTCGCGCTGATCTTTGGATGGTAATGTTGTATATTTGTTGGATTTCGAATCCCACCCCCACTTGGTAGAGGGAATGCTCTTATTGAACAATACTCCACCCGATAGATTGGCAGACCAATTCTGACTAAGACTAATCTCAGCCAGACCTCCGACATACACCGTATCATCTAGGACAGCCAAATCATTTGTGGTCATGGGAAGTGCCGCTTCCACTACTAAAAATGGCAAAAATTTGGCTTGAGCAAATCCCATCAATTGGTGCTCCTTGGACACATTCCATGACGAAACACCCACTCCCCAATAATTTTGGGGATTCGTTAGAAAATATGATTTTTTGGGAGGTTCAACAAATACGGGTTCTGTCCCTTTTGTCACCAATACTCCATCCTCCGAATTCTGCTTAGATTGCTGAGACATCTTTGCTGCGATTTCTTCAGCCAGTTTTTTAATTTTTTCGTCATCTGTTAACGCCAGAGATTCTTCTCCTTTTTTCCCCTCACTCCCTTTTTTCTCAGTCTTCACCCCATCATCGTCGCCATAAAAATAGAAATTATACTCATTGGCGGCTTGAAGTGGTTTCATTCCAATCAATAAAAATACAAATAAAATGGTCTTTTTCATATTCCTACTTTCTCCTTACTCATAAAAAATCATACGTCAGACCAATCGTCCCAAAAGACACGATGGACCTTCTTAGAATTTCTCTAAAGGGTATATCTGGCTGCAAATATCCTGGATTTTGCCGATATACATTCCATGCAGAACCATCTCGAATCCAATCATACGAAGCCAAAACAGAAATGTGGTTTAAAAGTTTCATCTTTAATCCAATCCCCACAAATGGATCCGATGACTCGTTCCCCTGATATCTTTGAACATGAAATATTCCACCTCCCATAGAAGCAGACAAATGTTTAAATATTTTACCCTCCAGAGCAGCTCCCACTCGATATGAGTCCATACTTAATTCATTTATTGGGAGTGCACCTTCAAATGAAATGTAAGGTAGCAGCTTAATTCGGGTGATCAAAAGACCTCCAGTCCCAAATGGTCCTCCCGTTCTACGAAACAAAGGATACCGCGTCTCTGGATATCCAAATCCCATGCTTATATAATTTTCAGGGTCAGATAGAAATGTGGATGGTTCTGATGATTTCACCGATGTTTGATTTTGATTCGACAATTCCTGAACCACTTCTCTGGCCAATTTTTTCACTCTTTCCTCATCC
>CAZDSE010000091.1:0-6779 GCA_964507905.1 uncultured bacterium
TAGGGAAGCCTATGTCGTCTTAATCATCGAACAATATTGGTCATTTATAAATAGCATCTTTGGAGGATCGACCGCACGAAAGCTAAATGGTCCCATAGCGGGTTTAAGTAGTCTGGGTGCCATTTCAGGCGGGATGTTGCTGCATACATTTGCACAGCGATTTGGAACAGAACAGATGCTGCTATTATCCGCATGTTCTGTCCTCCCTGCAGCCCTTTTCTCACATTTGACATATGCCAAATGTGGAGAGCCTGCACCCACACTTCAAGAAAAAGAAGGCAAACAAGGGCATTTGGGATTGGGAGTCTTGCGATCCTCTCCCGTGTTATCGAGCCTTCTCATTTTGGTCATGACCACTCAGATTTTATCGACGGTACTCATGCTCTCTTTTCAGACCACACTGCATGACGCCATGCCCAATATGGATGCGCAGACCGCTTATTCTGGACAATTTTATGCTTTGCTCAATGGGTTTTCTTTTGTGCTTCAATTTATTGCGGCTCCGATTTTGATGAATTTTCTTCCCCTGGGATTGATTCACTTGAGCATCCCATTTGTTCATCTCAGTTGTGCTTTTTTTCTTTTTTCATCACCATCCCTTCACACCGCTGGGATTGCCTATTTGACATTTAAAGCGATTGACTATTCTCTTTTTCGAGCCACAAAGGAAACTCTCTATATTCCGCTCTCATTTGATGCCCGCTATCGCGCCAAAGAATTGATTGATGTGTTTGGCTATCGTTTTAGCAAAGGCGGGACGTCTCTTATCATCACCGGTCTTCAAGCGTCCGGCTGGCTCACCCACACCATTCTTCAATTATACTCTTGGATCGCCCTGGGCGCATCTGTCGGCTGGTTGCTGGCACTGGTTCCGATTTTAAAGCATTTGCCGAAGTTTAAGCGGTAGTAGTTTCACTCGAGAGAAAGAGAAAAAATTAAAAAAAGATTTCCGATGATCTTTTTTTAATTTTTTTCATGTAAAAATGGGAAATTGGAATTTTATTTTCCATCTACCCATATCTTTTTTTCTTTTCTTCCTCCTGTTCAAGACGTTCCACACGACCCCATAAATCTTCAAACGAATCTTCACCTGTTAAAGAAGAGCGCAAAACATCGTTCAGAAGGGATTGGTACTTCCCCCCCCTTTTTTCAGCCATCTGTTTTAGGAGGCCCAATAGATCCTTATCTATATAAGTGGTAATTCTAATCTTCACATCCTTTAGATCTTCTTTAGAGAACTTCGGCCCCTCAAAACGTCTCATTTTATTTGGGTCTGGAATTTTTCTCATAATATTTTCTCCATTTGCGCCACTCTGCAGCACCAATAATTCTTATGCTGTCATCTCTTAACGTAAATCGAACTGTAATAATTCTACCATCATAAATACGCCCAATTGCATAAAAACGATCTTCTTCATCTGAATGAGATGGATTCTCCAGATAAATAACTTTCGGATCTGCAAAAACTTCTTGTGCATCCGTAAAATCTAAGCCGTGCTTTCTTATATTGTCAGCTTCCTTATTAAAATCCCATTCAAATTTCGACTTAATCTCTAACATATATTATACATATGTATGCATATTTTGCAAATTGACATCGTTCCGAGCGACTCAATTACTGGCCATGTTACAATCTCACCCATACATCACACTGGGCTCTTTGATTTGTTGTGATTCTGATTCACTTTTAAAAAGATGATTTTCTTTAGTTACCGTCATCCTCGAGTATGTCTGTATCGCTCTCCACTGATTGTGCATTCGACACAATAATCTTAGATTTTCAAGCCGTGTCGTCCCACCCAAGCCCCAGGGAATAATGTGATCCACCTCCAAATCCGTACGAGCACCACATCGCCTACCCTCTATACTCTTAAATGAGCATGCACCCCCATCGCGTTTATAAATTTCTCGTCTCAATGGTTCAGGGATATATCGTTTCATAACATTTGGGCGCGCGCTATTCTGATCTTGGTACTTGTTTTTATTCATCTGATTCTTAAACACCGATTGGTCATTTACAGGCAAATGATTATCTACCTGCTGCCCATAATCATTCTTCAATTTCTCTGCCTTCTCCAAATTCTGTTTTTTCTCCATCCGCTCTATCTTTCGTTGCGGATCTTTCTTCTCCAGCAACATCTCCAATGCCTCAATAAAAATATCCTCCAAAGAGAGTTCCCCTCTCCTGTGCCCCAATACTTCTCTCGCCCGCTCAATTAATTTTGCAAATTTCGCCGATGCTCTAAATTCAATTTTAACACTCTGACTTGAAAGAGGCTCAATCTTAAAGCTTGGCTGAGAGCTGAGATTCTGATGGGGCAATATATTCCCTGCCGAGGTCGAATAAATTTGTGCTGTTTGTGTAATGACCCTGGTCGCCGTCTCAATAATTTTCTTTCGATTATCTTCATTCGATTCTTTCGTCACCAATTCAGTTGTCCTCTTTAATTCATTCGCAATTCTTCTAGACAGCATGGAAGGAATTTTTTGAATGCGATCATCTATCGGATCCTCATTGGGATGTAGACTCGCCACAAAGTATTCAGTTTGGCTTTTTGTTTTTCCGAAGATTTCTTGAATCAATTTTCTATCTTGTTCATTCTTAAGATAAGGCGCCAACACATCCAAAGATGCTAGATTAATTTTACCCATTTCCAGACAATCTAAGATTTCCGGATATCTTAAACTCAATCTTGCTGCTTGAATTCGACGATAAGTACTTCCCTCAGGCCAATGAAATCTCTCCAAACAATATTGATACATGGATGAGTAGCCTTGTTTCGCATACAATCTCCGCCGATCTACTTCAGCCAGATAAATTAAAATTTCTTTTAAAAAATTTCGCTCTCTTCGAACCAGATTCTCAAGCTTGTCGAGCAGATCATGATCCTTCATCGGACGAATATTACCGTTATCTTCATTCTTGCTTTGAAACATCGTTTTATGAACATACCCTTGAGACTGGCCTGCACTTTCCATAGTACCTCCTTTTTATTCCTGAAACGACAATAGTAAACGAACGTTCACGTGTCAATATATTTCTCATTTTCGTATGCAATTTAAATGAGTTATAAAAGATTTCGTCTGCCCCCTGCGTCCATAGACAGCGCTATTAATGATTAAAAACACACAGAATCAATCAGATATCTATAATACATCAGACCTAGTCTTTATTTAATTTTAATAACACCTTGTTGCCTATTTTTATACCATCTCAGAGATGGTATAAAAATAGGCAATTGGGTCCGCATCGGCGTTGTTGAAAAAGATATAAAGCTTTGGGAAATCCTAGATAATTCTGAACCTATCAAAAGGTGCCAGACACCTTTCTTCGTTAAGACAGAGAAAAATTAAAAAAAGATCCTCAAAAATCTTTTTTTATTTTTCTCTCTCACTACAAATTGATCCATTCAATTGATAAGGGATAACTTGGATTTCAACATCTAAAACCATTTCTTCCGTTTAAAGAAAATGGCCATTCCCGCTGTGAGAACAATCATGACTCCCCACACAAAGAAATATCCCCACTTCCAAGTCAGCTCTGGCATGAATTTAAAATTCATCCCATAAATACCCACAATGAAAGTCAGAGGAAGAAATATGGACGCAGCAATGGTGAGTCGTTGCATCACAAAATTAAGTTTATGAGACGCCTCGGTCATCCGCATGGTCAGCATGGCCGTGTACATATTAAAAATGGTCGCAGCATGGTCTCGCAAACCATCTAATTCTTGCATCAGCACATTCATGTTATCCAAAACAATCTTAAAATAGGGGCGAATCCCCTTACTAATGGAGGATAAGTCTTTATTTTCATATAGCTCTATAAAGACCTCACGCTCGGGTAAAAGGCCCCGATGCATTTTGGCGACTAATTTTTTAAACTCCATAATTTTTTCTAGAACTTGATCATTGGCCTTTTGAAATACGCAAGTTTCAATATCATCCAGTGCATCCTGCCATTTTTCAAGAGCAGGCTTATAATCTTCAATCGCCATACTTAATAGTCTAAACAGTATATACCCGGTCCCATGTTGCCCCAACTCCAGAGAGTGCTCACGTAGTTTTTCTCGTGTCGTTTGAAATGTCCGAGCCAAATGTGCTTGATGAATGGTGACGATGAATCGATCTGAAAAAAAGATTTCAAATTCTCGAAGCTCACATTTTTCTGTTTCAAAATGATAAAATACCCGATGTAGAACCAGAAAAAGATAGTTTTCATAAAGATCAATTTTGGGTACATTCACCAAATCCCGTACCGCTCTTATGGCCAACGGGTGAAAATGAAATATGTCTTTTAAAAGAGTTAATTCTTCTTCTGTGGGACTGTCCAGATCCAACCACATCAGATGGGTTTTCTCTGTATACGCTTTCTTAAGGACTGCGATATCTGCAGGCTCAATCAATTTCCCACTTTCTGACCAAAGAAGAATATGAATCATATGGGCGTTATTATGAGAAAATTGCTCTCAGAGCGCAAGCAGAATGAATGGTGGGCGATGTAGGGCTCGAACCTGCGACCTTTCCCATGTGAAGGGAACGCTCTACCAGCTGAGCTAATCGCCCATATATCAGATTGCCTTTATACAAAATAAATCAGATCCTTACAATCATTATCCTGATAAAAAATTAGATGGTGGAAAAATAAAAAAAGATCCCTGAAAATCTTTTTTTATTTTTCCACCCACGACGAATAAAAACTGCACATCTTTATACCATCCCCGGGGATGGTATAAAAATAGGCAATTCCGTGCATGATCAACCTCGTCTCAAGTAGAGATAGCAAATCACATCCCCGCCGACGGAGAAAACGTAATCACCCGAGCCACATCTTGTTTGGGCTTATCTTGTTTTTGAATGGTTTCATAGACCAAATCAGCCACTTGATCCAAATCATTCTTCCGGGCCACCACATTGAGATTTTCTGTATCCACAATCAAAACGGGTCCAATTTCGTAATTTTGAACCCATTCTTCATATCTTTGATTCAAACGCTCCAAATATTCTCTGGGGATTTCTTTTTCACAATTCCGCCCCCGCGTTTTAATCCGATGCTGAAGCGTATCCACAGACGCCCTCAAATAAATCAAAAGATCCGGAGATTTTAGATAACTCGTCATACATTTAAATAAAGACAAATAATTTCTGTAATCCCGTTCGTTAAATTTTCCATCGTAATATAAATTTTTTGAAAATACTTCTGCATCCTCATAAATGGATCGATCTTGAATCACCACATTTCCCTCCTGAAGCATCATCTTATGGTGCTCAAAACGCTTGGACAGAAAAAAAACTTGAAGGTGAAATGACCACGCTTGCATGTCTTGATAAAAATCTGAAAGATAGGGATTGGTATCCACCACTTCATAATAAGGTTTCCAGCCGAAGCGACTGCTCAATAGCCCGGTTAAAGTTGATTTTCCGACGCCAATATTGCCCGCAATGGCGATAAATTTTTTATTCACGCTACCTCCTTAAGTCATCCTGAGGCCTGAAAGGCCGAAGGATCTCTTAGTTTATATTCTCAAATTCCCACAACACTTTCGCTTGCCCTTACGTCCCGATACCGACGCTTCATCTTTTTTTCAATGACCTCCTTAATCTCCGAGTAATTTTTTAAATTGTAAACAAAATCAAGTTCAGAAGCATCTAATGTCAACACCTCTGTCTCATCATATTGCCTAAAGAATTCATCGTATTGGCGCACCAGTTTCTCGATATAGCCCGGGTCCATCTGTCGCTCGAATGAACGATCTCGCAAGCGGATCCGCTTCATCAGACTATCCACATCCGCTTTCAAATAAATAACCAAATCCGGAATGGATGTCTTTTTATTCAATGGTCGAAATACCGAATCAAAAAGTTCAAATTCTTCTTTATCCAAAGTAATCCCCGCAAAAATTCTATTTTTAGGAAAAATATAATCAGAGATAATCAACTGATTCGATCGAAGTAAATCATCAGCCAGTTCCCGTTGTTGACGAAATCTAGACAACAAAAAGAAAATCTCGGTATTAAAGGCGTGGGCCTTAATATCCTCATAAAAGCCTTTCACCAAGAATGGATTTTCTTCAACAATTTCTAGATATGTTTTGGCTTTAAAATCTCTGGACAGAAGCTCCACCAGCGTTGTCTTTCCAACGCCGATCACCCCTTCTACGATTATGTAGCGGTAAGAGCTCACGATACCCTGCACTTTCTTAAAAGATTTTAAAAAAGCATAGAAAATTAAAAATCAAAAGACAATATAATTCTCTTAGTCCAGCATTAGAAATAAATCTTTTTGAATATTTAGAGAGAATAAATTAAAAAAAGATTACCAGAGATCTTTTTTTAATTTATTCTCTTTCTCTCGATAACAAAGGATGACACATTTGCCTAATTTTATACCATCTCTGAGATGGTATAAAATTAGGCATCTTTTAAATAAAAAAAATCCCTTGGGTCTTTACGAGCACCCAAGGGATTTTTAGTACTACCTGATTACTGAAACGGTATTTAGTTTTGACGTCTCAACACAAGCTCTGGATTTCCTTCGAGTTCCATGGTCGCATCCATCGTGCCGCAAAATCCATATCCTTCTCTCACAGAGGCTTCCCATTTGAAGGGTTTATGAATTCGACATGTCAGATTCGTATGATCGATTAGAACCACACTCAAACGACGCTGAATGTTTCTGTCACCCTCAACTGGCAAATATGTCAATTCTGGAGACATCAATTGGGGTTGAGATAAATTCGCAATATATTGCACAGACCCACATCCCAGTTCTTCTCGGC
>CAZDSE010000091.1:6789-7670 GCA_964507905.1 uncultured bacterium
AATGCTTCAACCACTGTTTCTCCTGTTTCCGGACGAATGTAACTCAAAGTCAATCCAAATGGATTGCTCATATCGCCCAGATAAGAATCCATGGCCAGCGTTACATCAGATACATTTTTAAAATGCTGTGTGGCACTTTTTTTAGTCATTCCCGCATGAACCGTTCGAATGGGCATGACACGATCATCCGATCGATTTTCATCAAACACAGGATTAATCGTTTGAATGGAAGGAACCGTTTGAGGGGTATAAACTGGTTTTGGATTCCCTCGAAGGCTCATTTCAAATACCGCTGCTCCATAATATTTTCGAACTTGGGCAACCCACAAACCGGGTATCATATCATGACACAGACGATTCGTATGATCGGTCAGCAAAAGCTCTGTGGCCAAAGGACGAATTGGAGAAGGTCTTCCCGTCACTGGATATCTTTCTTCTGCGATATATTGAACAGATCCACATCCCGCATCTTCGATGCCAATGATTTTAAATTCTTCAGAAATTCTGTCATTGATATCACGGCTGGGCATTCTTTCTATATCCAACACATATGAAAGGACCAATTGAGTTGGCTTTCGATCTGTGTCTTGCTTGGCCATTGTAATTCGAACATCACTTAGATTTTCGAAAGAGCCTGTGGCACTGTCCACATCCATCATGGCTTCACGAATCGGACGATACTCACCCGGTCCGTACACTCTTGCTTCGCCTGCCACCGCGGCGGCGATTACCATTGTCATTGTTATTGTCTTAATTGTTGTTTTCATTTTTTGTTCCTCCTTTAAGGTTAATGAAATGTTTTCGTTAAACATGTCCTTGATATATCTAAGGCAATATATTATTGGAAATTATTAGTTGTGATATGACATCATTAGTTTTAC
>CAZDSE010000092.1:0-7661 GCA_964507905.1 uncultured bacterium
AACTGTAGCCCAGCTTCCAACATATGACTTCCAATAGATGAGACCTCACCTTTCAATTGATTCATGACAAACACTTCTTTTTTGGATTCATTTGAATCAGAATCAGAGAAAGCACTGGACTGGGTTCGTATCGTTTTCCAAGACTCAAGCAAGTCTTCCGGGTTTTTTGATTCATGAAGAACTTTAAGTTGTTCTTTGGCCGCTGCCTGATCCTCTGGATTATGAGGGTCCCCTGAAAACTTATATGTCTCAAATTGATTATTTAACACGGCTTGAAACACCTTTCCCAGCAATGGGATCTCTTCATGCCATCTATCACTTCCTTGATATCGAGCCACCAATGTAATAATGGGATCCAAATTTCCCCATCTCTTCTTCAAAGCCTCAAATTGTTCATATGAAAAAATGATCTCTTTTGTTTTAAATAATTCTTGAAAATCAGTGACGATAAGTTCCTTCGCTTTTTCAAGCAATGGCTTTAGGTAGCCTTCCTCAATTCCTTTCATAAGATTCAAATCTTGCCTAACCGTTTCCCAGGCTTTGTCATCTGCTCCACGAATGTGAGTTAAATCTCTTAAAACCGACAATAAACTTAAGATCGTTTTAAAATTTTTCTTCTCCCATACGGATTTTTGAATGGATATATGTTCGAAGGGTTTTTTTTCTAAGTTATGAATTAAATCTAAAATAACTTCGTAGAACTCTCCCAATGTATTCATGGATAATCGATCCAAATGTTGCTGAATCTCTGGAATATCTGCCTCTGGAATACCCATGCCACGCAATATAATTGCGGTTGAATCTCCTTCTATGCACATACCTTGATATTTCATTTTTCCCATCAGACGTATGATTTTAAAACCCGTTTCTATTTTTTGAACTTTGTCCCACGCTTTTTGCACCATACTCTCATTGAGCATATCTGGATTTTTTCTTGAACAACCAACACAGATTTCCTTTATCTCCTCCAAAGGTGTATCCACAGAAATTGTTTTGAAGAGAAGAAGTGATCCCCAGAGTTGAGAATACCCGTTGAGTTCTCTTAGCTTATTCTCTTCTTCAAGAGGTAGACCAAATTTTTCAATGGGTGCAGACACAGAATTTCGAGCGACGATATATGCGATCTCGACTCTATTTTCTTGACTGAGAAACCCAACTTTTCCCAAGTATCTTGATGCCTTGGGTCCATCACGTTTTGCAGCGATTTTTGCAATTTCTACAAGATCACTTTGATTGGAAATTTTAAATTCATCAATATGTTCTAATGACTTTACATCATTTAAAACCGCCAGTGTTGCAACCTCTACCATATCTGTTTGATATTTTATCGGATCAATATCAAAATTTTTCAAATCTCCCGCAGCAATACTATACCCAGAATAACGTGCTACCTTCTTAAGCACTCTGATTCTCACCTGGACGTCTTGAATATCATATTTTTTTATATGCTTACATAAGTCAGCAGATCGATTATTTGCCGCAATTTCAGCAAGTTCAGCCAACGCCACCGGATCTTGAATATCAAATTCCTGAATAAAGGCAGATATCTTACTATTCGGTTGCGCGGCAGCAATTTTGGCAATGTCTATTCGATCTGAAAGTGATCTTATTTGATAACTTCGAATAGTGGTTGAAAGCCCATAATGATTTTGTCGAGCAGCCAGTTTTGCAAGTTCAACTCGATCGCTTTCCTCTGGAAGCTCAACCATTGTTATATAAAATCCAGCACTAGCATCTCGGACTATCACTTTTTTGAAGGTATCAATATAATGCTCTCGAGTCAGCTCTAATGAACCCAATCCCATCAGCACATTTCTCCATGCGACACCTCTCATTTGAGTAACTTCCATAAGTCGATTTACAAATGCATACCAAATACGCTCTGAGTCTGGAGTAGATCTAAAACCTATGATATCACGCAGGGGATTGCCTTCATCTGACACCGCCATATGGACAAAATAATTCACTAAGGCATTTTCCGCAGCAGTTAGAGATGATACATGCGAATCGCTTTGGTTCCGAGGCTCTGAAATGGGGCTTACATAAATAACTTCAGGGATAACATCGGATTTCTCATGCTGAACATTTCTCTGAGCATAGGGTCGTATGGCACTTAACTCAGTGGATATACTATCCTGATCTGTTGGCTTTTCAATCAGAAGCGCATGCTGGATGTTCGGCATTTTAAATACTTTGGGCCACCGACCTTGTAAGAATGAAAAAAGATTAAGACTTGAACCTGTCATATCTTGGATCAAAACATCACCTATTTTGGGTTCTATAATAAAATCAAATTTTACCGACGTCCAAATGAATGCTTTGGCTCCAGGTTTTAATTTGTCTAAATAGATTTTTAATACATAGATTCGATCCTGCGAGTCATAAAACGAACCCCGAAAATCTACTAAAAAATCAACAGAGTTATTTTCTAAACGCGCAAGCTTTTCTAGATCGTGAGAACCTATCTGAATTAAACGGGCGCCTTGATTCGAAATTTTCTCACCATCCAATACTTCATCTCCCGAACTCAAAACCACACTCTGAGGAGACAACTGATCCATGATCTCCTTTATCGCGAGATCTTGAAATTGCTGTTCTACTTTCTCCTGCGCATAGACCGATCCACATCCCATCAGGGCCATCAAAATTCCAAGGATCATCCTATACCTCATATGCCTTTATGGAATTGCAATTGTTGGGCCAAGAATGGCGAATGCAACTACTTGGAATTATTGAATTTTTTGAGTGGCTCTGGAGAGTAGAAATTTGAGTGACGTAATTCGCTAGTCAAAGTAACAAAAAATGTAATGAAATCAAAATACGCCATCTCTTCTATGTACTTTCTCTATTATCTAACTATGCCTCTAACTAAAAGACCCGGCATTTTGACTAGACATGTGGTTATAATTGAATAATGAAGATAAACATTGAAAATGCTTGGTGAAATGAGGTGGGGGTCATTGGCCGCTTTTTTTACTTCCCATCTAATCTAACGCACATTCCCCACAATTTCTACATCAGTACTTTGGGAAGTCACAAAGTTCTTCAGGGGATTTTCTGGATGTGCTTTGGGAATAAAATTCGATACTGAAAATCGAAGATATGCATTATCTCCATACGCCGGATCATTCATAAATTCTCTCAGATCTTTTGATGGATCGGAGACCCATTTTTCCAAATCCGGTCGATCAGAGCTCTTACTTTGATTGCTATCCGGAATGCTGCACTCAATGGTCTCACCCTTTTCCGGATAGGATGGATTCAAATACTTAATGTAACAATCCGAGGCAGGTGCTTTTCTTTCCCAGGTTAATGACCGTTCCTGCCCCTCAGTGTCTACGAAACGAAATCTCATTTGAGCTCGTTTGGCAAAGGTCTCCAAATCAGCTCCCTTTTCGAAACACACAAAATGTCCAAATGGGAGAAAATAATCTCCGTTTTGTGGTGGTCTAGAACAATGTCTTTGCAGCCACAATACCTTTTGCAGTTCTTCAGACATATCGGAAACCTCTTCCAATGCCACAATATCTTTTTTACGAAGCATCACCCCAGTCATGCTCGGATAATTCTTAAGACGAATGACTTCTTTGTCCACTCGCATACGAGCGGATTGTTCAACTTTTTTCGTCGTTCCTTCTTGAGTCACATCATAAGTAGCCGACACGGGTAATCTTGATTCATTCAAATCCGATCCGAATTGATTCATCAACTCATCCAATGATAACGACGTTCCCATTCCCAAAACTGTCGGTGATAAGGTCAGAGATCCCAAAGACAATTGGGTCAGCGTTTTTTCCGAATAATAAGTCTCCGTCCGTGGCAGTGTCTTTTCATGATGTTCTTGGGATACCTCCAACACAAGAGTCACCTCATAGTTTTTTCCAACTTCTTGAAAGGACTGCGAATTAAAAAGATCTCGACACCCATTGGCCTCATTGGGATTTTCCGCACAGCGTTTCAGTCTATCCATCCGCGCACTTTGATCCCCCAAAACAGAATGACATCCTCTTCCATTTTCATCGTGAACCCATTCTCTTAAAACTTCGACGGATTCCGGTTCTTTCGCTGAAAAGATTCCATATTTTAAAATATCTCCGGTTTTTTCTGGACGACAAAATTTGCCACTGTCATGAATCAGGCTCCGCGTAAATCGACACCACGCCGACTGATGTTTTAACCACTCTTCGTCTGAAAGGGACACTTGATAAGATGCTTTTCGGTGGACAGATTGCGCTTTGCATTGAGGAATTTCTCTTGTATATGTGTGCTCCTCACTCACCGGTGGCAAGTCGAGAGATTTCAGCAAGGAAGAAAGATCATCCTCGGATATGGAAAATGGATACGACTTTGATAGTCCGCCAAATCCCACCTCTTCTGAAATTACATCGTGTCTCAATCCGTTAATTTGGGGCAAATAAATGGTCGATGTGATATCGACATTTCCAAAAGATATTAAAGGAAAAAACAGCAAAGAAAGAAAAAACAACCCGAATTTATAATTCATAAACGATACCTCCAGATTTAAGCACCATTATAGCATTCTAAGAAAATGGCAATGTAAAAATGACTGACCGCCCAAAAAGTGATCCAAAATTTTGGATCACTTTTCTATAAGATCTTAATACCAACCCTATCGATATGTTCAATGAGTGCAGATTCCGTGATATGACCATAAATGACAATATCTAATTTCCAGGGTAGATTTAGTGTCTCATATTTTAAAAGCCATGTGTCACGATCTTTGATTGTGATACATGTTCCTTGAATGGCAATATCAATATCGGAGCCTTCTCGATAATTTCCCATGGCACGAGATCCAAATAAAATAAGTGATGTATCTTTTGGCAATGGACGAAATAGATTTAAGATTTGATCGCTCATTGAATGGGGTATCCCTGGAATCATTTCTACACTCTTTTTAGGGAAGGGCGTCATTTGGGAAAATATTCTCGAAAGTTCTGGAGCGTGATTAAAAAAGATGTTTTCACCTTCTCTATAATAGAATTAAAGATAGATTCTTCATAAAGATGAGTCGTTTCATTGCGCGCTTTTAACATCTGAAGCCACATCGGGCCATTGGAAATAATACCGTCTTGAAATGCTTGTTCTATAACAGGTCTTGGACCACGGATATCTTCATATCCTCGTTCAAACAACACATCTTGAAGAGTCTTCCAGGCCAACTCAAAAGTATATTCGAATCGCTGAATAGCACCCTCTTCCTCGAGCCGGGACATCTGTGGCTTGATCGCACTTTCAAAGAGAACCAAAGCTTTTTTGAAATTTTCAAATCGCTGCTGTGATCGAACATCTTTCACAAAAACACACTACCATTGCTTTTAAAAAGATTTCAAGAAGAAGATCAGTCTTGAATTAACCGATATCGATTGGAATTAAAATCCGGTGGGGTTAAAAAATCGGTCGTTTTTTGAGGTGGAGAAGTCAGATAATCCCAAATAAGCCACCCCAGAAAAAATGTAGGCAAAGGAGCCATATAGTACACCAGTGGTGCAGGAATCAAAACAACAAATTCTACGACTGTTAAAAATAAAAAAGTCGAAAGCACAATGAATCCCGCTCTCCGACTTTCCTCTCGTCCACGAGATCTAAACTGATTTGCAAGATCTTGGAACACTTTTTCATATCCTTTTTCAAATGCCGCTTTTTTTAAAATCGAAAAATCTTCTTTAAGAGCATTCGAATATGTCATCATTTGATACTGAATATATTTTTCTCGTGCCGATATCGACCGATCTTTTAAGATTTGCAATTCAACTTCATTGTCTGACGATTGCTCCCATTTCTGAATGATTAACATCAACTCCTCTTCAGATAATGAGCGTGCAATCATTTCCACTGCGCTCTTAAATTTTGCCAGATTAAGCTGCATTTGATCTTCAAATGCAGTTTGAGCAGCATCCATCCCTTCTTGATCTTGAATCACCTGAAGCCTCTGCCCGAAATTTTCAAGTTCTCTCAATATTTTGGATTCAACTTCCGCTGCCGACACGCTATGGGCAAATAGCAGCACACATATTAAAAATATTTTCTTCATACTACTCTTGTTCGATTAAAACCGGGGGATCTGTGAGGAAAAAATCTGCCTGCTCTTCATAGGCTTGTCTCGCATAAAAATCCCTGACCTCTAACCAGGCCGTCAAAACCAAAAGAGGAACCGCGATATACGCTGAAGCCGGTGTTGGCACAGTCACTTCAACCACAAGCACAATCCCCAATAAAATAATTGCTCTCCAATTGGGATTGGGTTGGACGCCAGGATAGTAAGCTCTGGATCTTAAAGAACTTGAGAGATCCTGAAACGCCTTTTCATATCCCTTTTCATTCGCTGCCAATTGCATCTCAGATAAAAATTTTTCCAACTCGTCTTCTCGTATTTTTTTAAAAATAAAATTTATTTTTTCTTTAGAACTCAGACTCCGATCGTGGATAAAGTTTTCAATTTGTTCATCTGGCATCACAGTGAGCGAACCTTCTATGATATTCAAGGCCAAAATCACTTTTTGTCGCAATTCTTTATGGGCTTCTTCAATACCATATTGATCCTGGACATGTTGAAGTTCATCTCCCATATTTTGAATCCGAACGGAAAGTTCTATTCTTAAATCTTGTCTTAAATCTTGCGCAAACGTAACTCCCGAAACCAAAGTCAAAATGATCAATATTTTACTCATAGTAATTTTCTACCTGCCGATTGATATCATCTATGGTTTCTTGAACTGCTTTTTTCCGTTTGTTTGCTTCTTTGGGAAGTGTAAATGATACATAATTGATCCAATATTCAAACGCACACTCTATGGATTGTCCAATGGGCAGTACAAAACAAGTTTGAACCATTGTCTGAAGTTGACTGGCATGTAAGACATTCATCTCTTGAACCATTTTTGATCTCAAAGATTTTAGTCTCAATCGCTGTCCAGCCGAAAAACCAATCTGAACTGGTTCTGTCAATAAAAATTCCCAGTTTTGAAAAGAACTCTCATATCGATGTGCCATATCGCTTTTTCCCTTGGTATCTCCCAATACTTTCATGAGACTTATTTTTTCCACCAGATCTCGCGTCGCAAGTTGCTGTTCTTCCTCAGTCACCGACGAAAATTGATACCAACTCTTTGGATGGGCATCTGTCGCGGTCTTATATAAATCACTTTGTTTCATATCTTGAATCAGCCCCACAGTCGCATCCGTCTGTGGATCTATGAGAGATATGATCGCATTCCCCATCTCCTTCACATGGGACTTCAGAGGAAATCGAAATTGAGTGTTCAAAACGTTATCTCTTTCCAGCAACAATTCTTTGTACCGAGCGGACGATCCAAAATGGTTTCTCTCCACATCGGCCAATCCCCAAAACTCATGAACCACGAGCGCTTTCTTTTCCAAAATGGTCTTGGAATTCCATTTATAAATCACAAATTCAATTCTGGGCTCACTTCCGTTTTCCGATGGATAATTTTTGGCATCCACTTCCTGTTCGATGCCATCCATGGTCAACACATAGAGAGAATGATTCACGGGATAAGTTTTACTTTGTTCCTTTAATGTCCGAAGATGATCGGCCGTAAATTCTGGAAACTGATCTTTCGCCCAAGTATTGAAATCGTGAATCACCAAATCCGTAATTTCATTGAATTCCCTTACTT
>CAZDSE010000093.1:0-7640 GCA_964507905.1 uncultured bacterium
TTTTTTCTCATCTCCCATCGACCCTGAGACATCCATTATATACACAATGGCCGCGTTGTATTCCGGACGGGGAGTTGGTTTTGAAAACCGATACCGCTTATCTCGCTTGATGGGGATCACCACTGGATTTTCTGAATCGTATTCTCCATGAGAAATTTGACGTTTGAGGGCTTCCTTATATGTGCGCTTAAAATGGCGCAGCGATTCTGTCCCGGTGGATCGAATCGTTGAATAGCGATTGACCACATTGGTCACAACCCCTTTTCCTTTGGGCTGAATTCGAGGAAGATTCAACTCCTCTGCCATCATTTGGGCCAGTTCCTCAAGACTCACTTCGACTTCGAGCAAATGTTCACCGGGCATATTACCAGCCGTCGATGCACCTTGCTCCCCTTCGGTTTGCCCCCGACCCACCACTGCTCCCACTTTGCCTTCGCCTTGGCCCACGCCCCCCATTTGTTCTTGTCCAAACCGAAACTTGGGAATATCAATTTGGGGAAGTGGAATACTGATCAGATTTTTCCCTTGAGCGCCAATGAGTTCGCCTTTGGTGATATATTTTCTTAAATTTTGCTTGATGCGCCCTTTGATGATGTCTTTAAAGCGATTTAAATCACGATCTATTTTTGAAATCACGAGGCCTTCCTCACGTCCCCCCTCGCGTATATACTCGCGACAAAATTCATGACATCCGTTGAACAGATTTCGCAATAGCCATAATGTTTGATGAGACGACTTTTTACGATATTAATTCGTTCCTGAGTCGCCGGATCAATGGATCGCGATACGAGAGACGTCAACCGAATCGTATCTTTTTGATCTTCAAACAGTTTTAATTCCAAAGCTCGTCTCAACCGATCGTTGCTTTTGTAATCAAACACCTTGTCTTCCAGCGCGAGTGATCCAATATAATTCATAATTTCCCGACGGAAATCATCTTTTCTACCATCTGGAATATCGATTTTCTCTTCGATCGATCGCATGAGCCTTTCATCGGCTTCTTCATAGTCTCCGGTATATTTATTCCGAACCCGTTCCCGTTGTGTATAGGCTTTCACATGGTCGATATAATTGGAGCAGAGTCTTGTCACCGCATCATCATCACAACTAATGGCCCGTTGAACTTCGCTTTTAACAATTTCTTCATACTCGTGGCGCACCATGGCCAAAAGTTCCTCATATCGCCTTCTCTGTTCATCATTTGAAACCATAATATGATGCTTTAATCCTTTATGAAGTTCGGTCAGCACCAAAAATGGATTGACACAACTCGTCTCTTCATTGACCAAGGCATTTGAAATTTTATCTTGAATATACCTTGGGGAGATCCCACTCAATCCTTCCCGAATGGTTTCTTTGCGAAGCTCCTTTACACTTTCTTCGGTAAATCCCGGGATCATGATTCCATCATAGAGTTTTAGTTTCTGCATGAGATTTAGATTTGCTTTTTTGGGACCTTCCAAACGAGTCAATATCGCCCACATGGCTGCCATCTTTAAGGTATGCGGTGCAATATGCTTTCCTTTAATGCGCTCCTGGTTAAAGTCCCGTTCGTAAATTTGGCTTTCGGCTTTTAGTTTTGTAATATATGGAATATCAATTTTAACGGTTCGGTCTCGCAACGCTTCCATATATTCATTGCTTTGCAACTTTCGATATTCGGGTTCATTCGTATGCCCAATGATGACCTCATCGATATCGGTTTGCGCAAATTTTTTGGGTTTGATTTTATGCTCTTGTGTGGCGCCCAAGAGATCATACAAAAATGCCGTGTCCAACTTTAAGATTTCAATGAATTCAATCATCCCTCGGTTGGCAATATTAAATTCACCATCGAAATTAAAGGCCCTGGGATCTGAATCCGATCCATACACCGCAATTTTTCGGTAATTAATATCGCCCGACAATTCCGTGGAATCTTGGTTTTTTTCATCTTTGGGCTGAAACGTTCCAATCCCCACGCGATCTTTTTCAGACAAAGAAATCCGTCTGACTTTGATATGCTTTAGGACTGCTTTCCAGTCTCCTTTAAAATACACCATCATTTCTTTAAAAATAAATCGGCACGGAGGACAGAGTTCATTTTCAAGTTGGATTTTATAAGGGTATTGCTTTCCCCGAGTCAGCTCTCGAATCACGGCCGGTCTAAATTCTTCTGGCACGAGTAGAAGCGGCTCCTCATGCATGGGACACAAAAACTCATGCGACCCACCCAAAAGTTCTTTTTGAATATGGTCATCTCCGTTATCAATCCAGGTGTAAGAGTATAAGCCCCCTTCTCGGGTTTTTGAGTACTCTTCCATGCCTCTTTTTAAAAGTCGACAAATCGTACTTTTCGCACACCCCACCGGGCCATGGAGCAGAATGATTCTTTTTTCTGTCCCATATTGGAGAGCCGCGGATTTAAACACATTGACAAGCTTCATGAGTGGAATGTCTAAGCCATAGAGGGCATCTTTTCCACCATGCCCCGAATCATCAAAAAATTTATAATGTGTGATTCGCTTTCGGGACTCCACATACTCATGGGTCCCATAGGCCATGATCATGTCAAAAATTCTTTGGTAGGCTGTCCTTGTAACCAGTGGATTTTCTTTGACAATTTCTAAATACTGTTCAAAGGATCCCTCCCAGCTTAAGTCATCATAATGCGCTTGTTTTTGAAGATCTTGAACCAATGAAATGATATCTGACCCGTTTCGTCCCATTTTTTCCTCCCCCTGATAACATGCTTACATGCCTTCTGGCCTTCATCTTCCTTATCGGCAACTCACCCCTAATTCCTTAGGGATCACCCTGGGGATTCGAATGTTTTTTCACCTGATCTAATGATTCAGAAAAAGAGAGAAATGACAGCCTTACTGGTTTTAGTATATCAGTTCTCGGATGGACATGTCTAGTGGAAGTCATCCTGCGAGCAACGCTCGCAGGATTCCCTGATTTCGTGATCTAAAATTTTTTTAAAGAGAATTGTCCCTGAGAACATTCCAAATAGGTAAAATGCTTCAACCAATCCCCCGTATTAAAATAGTATTTTTTCTTCCCCGCGATTTCATACACTTGTTCATCGGGATGATGGGTGTGCCCCAGGATAACGACATCGCAAGAATCGGATTCTAATTTATTTTTCGCAAAGTCACGAAAGAGCTGAATGGTATTTGGATGTGGAGCGCGATAGTGTCGACTGACGTAAGAAGACCTGTGACTCAACGCCCACAGCCACGAAGATGGTAAAATTTTAACAAGCAATCGTAGGAATGGCGTTCTCAAAAACCATCGTAAAAAAAGATAGCCATGATCCTCTCTATTTACTTGATCTCCATGCGCGATAAAAACTTTTGCTCCCCCAATATTTAACTGCACTTCTTCTGGAACCACATGAATTTTTAAAGTATCGGAAAAATATTTACTAAGGGAAAAATCATGATTTCCTTCGAGATAAACGATTTCAATTCCTTTTTGTCTAAGCTCGGATAATTTGTTCAGAATGGTCTGATACTTTGAAAAAAATATACCCTTATCCCCAATCCAAAGATCAAACAAATCCCCCCCGACAATGAGGCGTTCCAATTCAGACTGTTCCCGATCCATAAAAGATAAAAATTTTATGGTTCTCGGATCATCTGAATCTGCCAAATGAAGATCTGAAATAAAAATGGTTTTCATATACAAATTATTTTCTTTAAGTGATCACTGTAATATTGATTCTTACCCACGATAATGTGATCCAAACAACTAATCCCAATTAAATCCCCTGCTTGCTTTAATTTCTCTGTCACTGTCAAGTCCTGATCGCTTGGCCTAGCCATACCACTCGGATGATTATGAATCAACACAACCCATGACGCTCTTTTTTCAATCGCTGGCGCAAAGACCTCTCTGGCATGGATCAAATTGGAACTAATCGTTCCAACCGTGATTAATTTTTCCTGAATTAGGGCGTGTTTGTGATCCAAAAGAAGCACATACAGACATTCTTGCTTTCTCGCCCACAGTTTATAATGAAAGTGGCAAAAGACAGACTGGCTGTCTCTAAAGAAAACCTCTGTTGTCGGGTCCGTCCATCTTCGGTCGATTTCCCGTCCGATGGCAGATGCCCATTCCATGAGCTTTTCGTCGGTGAGGCTGTGAATCAGCACATTATTCAACATCATGCTACATGATAGAGCAAGATCCGTGCCAAAAAGGTGTCAGTCACCATGATGAAAAATTAATCAGAAAGGTACCAGGTACCATGATGCATTCGCTGCGCTCAGGATAGTTTTAAAAACTACTTAGGTTCCCGATCAGATGGGGGTAAATACCCCCCATTTAGGCTCCCCAGCATGGTCGAATCACCATCTTCGGTCCAAAGAAGTGCCTCAATGGGCGATTCAAATGATCCAATGCGAATTTGGAGATATCGTCCGCCCAGCTTCAAAAGCTGCGCTTGATCCTCTGGGGTAATGCTCGCAGCCTTGAATAAATCAATCACCCGTTCCCACTGGAAGTTATGGTGGCTAGGGGCATAAACCGATGCACCGGGTTCTTCAATAATCAAGGGAGCCGGCAATATTCCTTCGATTTGAGTTAAAATTGTTTTCAGAAACAAAGTTTTTTGCATCTGAGCAACTTTATCAAAAGACTTAAAATAGAATTTTAGTTTTTCATTGCCATAGGTTTCTTCGTAATATTGTAATCGGCCTATTTCATTAAAGCTCTCACTTCCTTCGGCTTTGGCCGCCCATTGAGCATGATTTGACTCCGGCATATTTTTTTTGGTCGATATGAGGTCTTTGGATTCCAAAGCATAGCCATACATCAGATTTTTAATTTCACGAACGGGATCTAAAATCACGTGGCTATTTACATCTCTTTGTTCTTCAATGATGACAACCAATGAAAGCGATGGAAGCTCCGGGTTCGGAAGTGCGAGATGAACAGAGTGAGTACGGGACTCTCGATTCTCCCACCGATTTCCCCAACCAGAAGATTCAATCGTTTGTTTTTGGTTCGCTGGGATTTCATAGGTTCCCAGTCTCCCTTTCAGCACAAAAGATTTAAAAGGAATTTTAAATTTTCCTTTTTCTGGAATTTTAAAAAGTCTGGCCTCGGCTTCTAAAATAATATTTCCTTGGAGGGCCAAAAAGCCATTTGGATCTTCACCAAACTCAGGGTGAATTATCAGTTTTCGATTGGGCAGCACCAGTGAATACTTGAGAGATTGAGTCGTCGATTGTGATTTGGGAACTTGTCTCACTTGGAGAAGCACCAAATTTCGTTTTCCATTGGAATCTTCAGTCACCATCCACTCAAAATCCAAATGGGCGTCTTCTTTGGGAGCAATGCAATCGCGAATATATGACAATAACGTGGTTTTCATGAGTGTAAAAAACGCATCATATTCTTGGGATTCAAGTAAAAGCTGTCCTTCGGGAACTTCTGTCGATGGGATCAAAAGATTCCGATGTATTTCGTTGCCTTCGCCATATTGGAAACAGCGAACGGTTTCAGCGGTTTTACCGACCGGCGGATCTGTCACTTTTAACTTTGCTCCTGGAAATCCACTCATGGTCATGGAAATTTCATTTTGCCCCATTTTTTGCATGAGAGAAACCCCATTGGCCACCGGATTTTCTAAAAAAGGTTGCACCAAGATCGCCATGGCCACATTTTCTTCCTGGATGCCAAACCAACGTCTGGCCAAATATCCCCGATCTGAATATAAAGAGCTCCAAACCGTAATCAGTCCTTTTATAATTTCCAAATCCCCTTTAGACGGTTTAACCGATTCTGATTCATATAAACCCGCACCATTAAATTCTGGCGAGTCTTCCACATTGCTGCTGCTTCTAAAAAATAGTTTTAAATCCTTCGAATATAGTTTCTCTAATTCGCTTTTAATTTCTTCGAGCAGTTCCTTTGGAAAAGACGCATTTTCAAATGCACTCCGAATTTGGGCCAGTTCCGATAAAATATCATGCAAAGAGGTGTCCGTGGGTTGGATCTTTATCAGGGAGTTTTTTAAAGATTGTCTAAGACCTGTTTCATCTAAGAATCTTTCATAAAATGAAATGGGAATCACAATGCCAGACAATGTATTTTGGGGATTGATTTTAAGAAGCTTTGCCAGATTGGCTGCTTTTCCTCCGACATTGGGTAAGTCCTCATAAGATAATTTATCCAATGTCACTATTTTTTTAAGGGATGTTTCCAATCGGGGCTGAGATGAGATGAACGGCTTTTTTAAACTTGAGAGCAAATTAAAATCATCGGACGTTAAATCACGTTGGTCGAGCACGCTTAGGGAACAGGTTTTTAACTCTCCATTCACTTTCATAAACACATATTGACCATTCAAATCCACCCATTCTTTTTTTTGAATGGCATTTTTTTCATATACAAATGGAACCCCATACATTTTTGTCAATAGGGCCACATGGCTATTGGGAGAAGACTCTTGCGATGTGATCACGCCAGAGACAGGAGGGATTTCGCGTGGGGCTTCTTTGAGAATCAAAATATCGGCCGGCGTTAATAACCCCAGGGACTTTTCTTTCTCAAAGGATTCTGGATCCAATATTTTGATTCTTCCAACGGTCCATCCCGGTGTGTAACAAATGCGATTATTATTTCCTTGCGGAAAAGCGGGAATCACCCCTTCGGCTTTGTATTCTAACTGTTTTTGAAATACTTGGTCTCTCAACTCCGGTGCGGGATAATAATAAATCGTTTTGATCCACGAACGTGTACTTTTTAAAATCCACTCTTGGGTTTTTTTGACTTCACTGATTTCAAGCGGATCGTGACTCATGAGCTGAAAATCGGCTTCTACTTGGGAGTGATTCTGTTCGTCATTATCTGCTCGGTGTATGAGTAAAACACCCAATAGGGCTTTTCTATTTTCACGTTTAAGCGTTACCAAATCTAGTTCTCGATTGGACAAGCCTTTAAATAGAGAAAGTTTTTTTAAATAGTCATAATGGAATGGTAGATCTGAGGAATTTTGATACGAAAGTTTTGTCCATTCACCAGATTCATTTAAAAAAATAACAAATTTGGCCCAAGCTCCATAGTAGGGATGATTGTAGTCATAGGTCATAAACTGATATCGATTTTCATCGCATAGCTCATCGGTATCAATGGCATTTTTGTCTGAATTACAATCGGCAAGAACATTGGCTGAAAATAAAAAGAAAATAAGAAATAAATATTTTTTCATAGGATAACTCCTTTTAGATGCTTTTTATTATAATGAGAGCCCAGTGTGGTCAAACTAAAAGGTGCCAGTCACCATGATGAAAAATTAATCAGAAAGGCCAGTAAACTTTTAGTCGAGTAATTCCGATACGTTAGACAAGAGGAGATGGGTGTGTCTAAGATAAATAAATTTCTTCTATGGTGTAAAGAGGTGTGGCGTCGTCCCGCAGATCTTGCGAAGAACAGTCAAGGAACGATGCCACACCTCTTTAAAAATGGGATTATGCAATTCTTCAGAAATCATCCTAAAAAATCTTTAAGGGCAGCGCTCTC
Source organism: uncultured bacterium (assembly GCA_964507905.1). Classification (GTDB taxonomy): domain Bacteria; phylum Bdellovibrionota; class JACOXK01; order 2-02-FULL-40-11; family 2-02-FULL-40-11; genus CAZDSE01. Next base: position 7,513 of record CAZDSE010000093.1, read on the forward strand.
CATGTGGCTTATTTTATTTGCGCTGGTTCCCCTGCTCTTGATCGTTGCCTATTCAGCCTATCTCGTCAATCAAACACTATTTCCTCGATTGCTAAAGAATATGGTGTATCGGAGAATACGATCCTTTG
>CAZDSE010000094.1:0-6086 GCA_964507905.1 uncultured bacterium
ATTTGGAGAATGTGACGGGATGCGATAAATTTTGGGCATGGGCATCTTGGCTCGTTGCGAAAGTTCTCTCACCAGTCCATAAATTTCATGTTCGTCGCCAATGGGTTTGGCTCGGTACATGGTCAATACTATTTTTCCGGAAAACCAGTAGGATCCAATGTTCATAATGGCCGCAAAAATGAAGGCCATGATCATGCCGCTTTCGCCACCCAAGATCCGTCCGATGTAAATAAACAATATGGAAAGAACGGTTAATAACAGCGTTGTTTTAAACGTGTTTGACATACCGTTATATATAGGGATTCCCCCATGCGTTGTCAATAAGTTGCCCTGTGGTATAATAATTGTATGTCTTTAAAGAAGCTTAGTTTCCCGATATTATTGGGGTTTATACTCATGAGCTGTGTGGGAATCTTTATCTACTGTGGGTTCACTCTGTGGCTCAAAGAAGGGTGGGGATTTATCGCTTCACAGGAGATTTTGGGGGTAGAGCTGACAGAAAAGAATTTGGCCAATCTTTCCGTCTTTATCATCCTTCCCTTTGGGTTTGGAGGGATGCTGCTTGCCGTTTATCATTTCTCTGTTGATTTGGCGCTTCGGATTTTAAATTATGCAGCCGCTTTGGTCTCGATTGTGGGGACCGTTCTCAATTATCTGTTTACCTTATTAATCTCTATTCATTTATTCTAAATTTTTATATGATCGTGGGTGTTATGGACGTATTGGTCATAGGCGGTGGACTGTCTGGAGTTCTTTCTGCTTATACGCTGACGCAGAGAGGGGTTCAAGTGGTTCTTTGCGAAGCTCAGGAAAAATTAGGGGGTCTGTCTCGAGTGGATCACCCTCATGGGGTGTCTGTGGAGGTTGGGCTTCATTTGAATGTCATGACTCCTCAAGAACTGACTTCTCTCAATCTTTCGGTAACAGATTTGGATCTTCATGCCACGCCACTCATTTTGGACAAAACCTCCTGGATCCCTGCGAATTTAGATGCGTTGAGTTTAGAACAAAAATTTTTCTTCTTCCAAAATTTTACAATGATCAAAGGAGGGATGGAAAATCTATTTCAAGCGTTATCTCGAAATCTTAAATGTGAGCTTTCTCAAATCATTCAATCTGTTGATAGTGAAGACTGTTTCATTAAAAAAATACAGAGTGCTCAAAAATCTTGGGAGCCCAAAGCTGTCTTATTTGCGATTCCTTTTCATGAGATGAGCCATTTAATCCCAGGTTCATCTTTTAATCCAAAAATTTTAAAAACTTTGAAAAGACAAGAATGGGTGAGTGCCGTGAAATTGGATTTTATTTTAAGTAAAAAAATTTACGATGGCCAAAATATTCTTTTTGTCCCAGACGGATTGGGATTTTTTCCGTCGAACAGTGATCCTTCTCTTTCGGATGGGGACTTTCAACTGTCTCAGTGGCTCTTTTTTATATCGAATGATGCCATTCAAAATCCCGAAGAAGTCACTAAAAAAATAAGAGCCGGAAAACGATGGATTAAAAAAGCATTTCCGTATTTTTCAGATCACATTCATTGGGAGAAAATTGGCGTTATTGACCGACTGTTTCCAAAATCGTCCATCCCAAACGAGGATCTCAAAGAATGGAGTATTCTTAAAAATGCTTTTTGGGTTGGAGATTTTTCAATTCCAAATGTCATGAAAGAAATTCAAAAAGTAGAAGAATTTTTATCTCTTGGATAAGAATACAAATATATTATTCATGCCACGGGTTTGAACGACAAAGCTCCATGTGAGGTGAACCACGCCATCTTCGATCATCCCGGATGGTGGATTTGGAAATGGGGCGGCTTTTTCAAATGCAACGACCGCAGCGGAATCCACTTCTTCATAGCCTGAGTTCTTTTCGATGACCACTTTGGATAACTCTCCATTCTTTGAAAGCGTGACATGAAGTTTGGTAATGAGATCGTGTTCGTTTAAATCAGACCCTTGGGCAAATACTTTTTGGATGCGACTTTGAAGTTCCGGTTCCCAATACATCCGTAACCGATCTTTGATACGCTCAAAGTAAGAATAAAATTTAAATTCTCTCGTATTGAGAGATGTTTCCAAGCCAGATTTGACATCGGGCAAATAGTCATCCGTCTGAGCAGGAGGTGCATAAGTCGACGGAGATCGTTGCGGTTGGGTCTTCATTTTGAGTCCCAAATCGGCCATTGAAAGTTTTTTGTCTTCGACCAGAGATTTTTTGGGTGTGGGTTTATTTAACACTTGAGTCGACGGTTGAGAGTTGATCGTTTTACCCACATTTTGAGCTTTGGTTTCTTCTTCCGCTTTTGAGTTTTGTTTGCTTAAAAAACGCGAATCTTGAGGCTCACTTTCATCCTTAGGAGGGGTGGCATCCACAATTTGTTTTTTAAGGTCATCCATGATGATGCGCTCTACGATCAAAGGCTCAGGACCTCTCTTTTCATATTTGGTCAGAGGAATCCAAAAAAGCCCCATATGGATTATGAGAGATAAGGCTATGAATATAATGATCTTTTTTCGCTTTTTTAGATAGTTTTTCATCTCACAGATACCCTATATTATTTAATTATACCCAGTTTGCGTGATTAATATACCCCTTTTACTTTATTATCGGTACAAACCCTGTATAGGTTTATCCCCTTTATGGATAGACGAGCAACAGAGTTTTTGGGTTTAATCTTCTTCCTGCAAATTTAAGATACGTTTGAGCTCTGGCATTTGTTCTCGGGCGGCTTCGTAGCCAGCAATCATGGCTTCTCGTTTTCGGGAAAAGTCTAGAAAGTCAATTCTAGAGACGTTGGGTCGAATGACGACGTGGGCTTGTTCGAGCTGTTTTTTGGTAAACGCAGCCGACGTGACTTTATAAGACTGAAGGCTGATGTCATGGGTTTTTCGAAATGCGTAGGACTCAATCCCTTGCATGAGATCCACCGCAATAATGAGATCGGCTGCTTTTTGAACCGCGATATCGACCGGAAGTCCATGACTGATTTCTCCAGACACCAAAAGTTTTCCGTCATATTCTACGGGATCAAAAAAGCCTGGGATAGAGAGGCTGGCTTGAACCGCTTTGGTGATGGATCCGTGTTCATACAAAAAAGAATCCCCCGTTTTTAAATCTGTCGTCACAACCGTAAATTTAAGTGGGAGTTTTTCCAACGCTGAATGAACCAGACGATCCTTTAAAAATCGATCTATCCCAAAATCCATATATGTTTTCTTTTTAAGCTGCATGGCATGCCATTCAAGATCATTGGCACTTTTTTTATTGCTATACAGTGCCCCCATAAATGCCCCCATGCCGCTTCCAATGATCAAATGAATGGGAATTTCTTCTTCTTCCAGGGCTTTAATGACTCCAATGTGGGCATAGCTTCTGGCCATTCCCTCGCCCAGAACCAGTGCAATGATGGAAGATTCAGGGTCAATTGGAAACACAGTCGGCTTGGGTTTGGGGAATGAACAATGGGTGAGCAGTATGGCCAAAACAATCAAAATATACGGTCTTAAGTTCATACTGTATCTAAAGATATGACATTCGCATTCTGTAAGTGTTCACAGTACCATGGATCGTACGTAAAAAGAAAGATTTGGTGTTCCAAAGACAGTTTTTTTAATAGCTCAAGTGCTTTCAAGCGTCTTTCATGATCAAAGTTTACAAAAGGATCATCCAAAAATAAAGGCAGTTTTCTTCCGGAGCTTAAAATAGAAAGCAAAGACAGTTTCAGTGAAAAATAGAGCTGATCTTGTGTGCCGCAACTGAGAGAGCCGATAGAAATGGGCTGATTGTGAACCTGCACCGATGGAGATAAAACATTTTCATCGATACCAAACTCACCATATGCAGTCGGTACGACAGCTTCAAAATGGGCTTTGGCATCTTTTGCAAATAGTTTCAAATGCTCCTTCCTAAATTCTATGACCATTTGGGACAAAAGTTCCTTTGCAGTCCAAAGCGCTTTGGCTTTCGTTCTCAAGAATTTCTCTTTTTGTTTTAAATCATACAAATCTTCTTCCAATGAATAAGGACTCTCCAACCCCTTGGCCAAAACCACATAATTTTGTTTTTCAAATAAGTAAGTTTCTTTTAATTTTTCGATTTGATCTTCTAACGTTTCTTTTTCCAAATTTTGATCTTGAAGTGCTTGAGGCATGGTTTTTTGCGAATCGATGACACTTGGAGAAAGCACAGTTTTTTGGGCTTGAACTTCAGTTAAAGCACTCGTTCGCTGATCGATGGACGGGGTGAGTTGATTCAATTTGGGCAGGACTTCCAACTGTCCCTTGATTCGAGTTTCCTGAAGTTCAAACGTTTCTAGCGATTTTTTTTGAGTGATAAAAAAATATCCAAGTATGGCAGAAGTCATTCCAAGCCCCAACACCATCCACATCCAATGGATTGACGTGGTAAATGACAGGATTAAAAGAATGAGTGATGTTGTGATTAAACCCCCAAACCAAATTCGGTTGGGCTCCGGTTTTCGCTTCAGAAGATCTTCAAACTCCATCTGGAGTCGATCCACAAGCGCCTTTCGTTTTTGAAGATCGGTCAGAGATTCTTTGAGCTCCATTTCTTTTTTAGACAGTCTTGAAAGCTGTTCCAGGGCAGCAATACTTTTGGTGATCAGTTTTAACCGAGATTCTTTCGTTTTTAAGTTTTCTCTGTGATCACCGATTTTTTGGGCCAACATTTGAAGAGAGTCTTGATTCATGTGTGCCCGTTCGATGCGTTGTTCCAAATCTTGAATTTGTTTTTGGACTTCTTCCAAGAGGCGATCGTTTCGTTTGTCTGTGCCACCGGGATTTTTCTTGGTCAGTTCAAAATATTTTTCTTCGAGATAATGGATGACCTCATCATATTTAAATTCAGAAATATTGGAGATCAAATGTTTAATCTCAGATGCGGTTTGTTGGGAGGGTAAGACATTGAGCGAGCGCTGCTCGATGAATAGGGAATTTTTAAAAATATCTGCATCGCTAAATCCAAATAGAGACTGGATTTTATTTAAATATATTTCTCTTTCAGAGGATCTGCCCATGGGAGATACTTTTCCACGGTATGTAACACTCTCCGAATGACCTGAGTTTTCTGTAAATACCACACTGTCATCCATAAAATCCCGATCGATTGTAATTTTAGAATTTTGAGTTTCGAGAGAGACACCTGCTTTATAGTTTACCGGATCTGTCCATGAACGATATCGGTCTCTGTCTTGTTTAAATCCAAAGAGGGTTCCAACACAGTCGATTTTCCAGCTTCATTTTTGCCAGAAATAACATTGATCCCTGGATTAAATTTAAAAACAGTATCTTTAAATTTCCCAAATTGTGAGATTCTAAGCTCTTTAAATGAAATCATCGGTTATGCTTTCTTCTCAAACGTGCTTAATACTTCCTTAAATGCCGCCAAATAAATCTCTTTTTCGTTTGGATCTGTAAGCTCGCTGATTTTTTCTTTCATGCGTCGCACAAAAAATCCACGAATGGTATTTTCTTTCATCGATCAGTTCGAGATATGCAAAATAGGGGGCGACCTCTGCTTGAATTTTTTCGATATCCAATAGGGTGTCTGTATTTCCTTTTAGAATGATGCGGGCCATATGATTTTCACCGCCAAGGGGAGTGATCTCTTTGGCGAGCGAACTGTTCGGAGGCAATGTAAAAAGATCCAATTCTTTTTCAAAGAGCGTTCGTGAATTCACGGGAATTTGTTTGAGTTCTAAGTACTTCCCGTCATTAAGTTCTAATAGATGGACAAATCTTGGACCGGATTCTCGGAATCGTTTCCCTTCGGGGGTTCCAGTATAGCTGGCTTTAATCTCGCCATGGTGTCGGTAGATAATCGAATTATGATAATGACCCAATGCACAGTAATCGAGATTAAGATCATACAATTGTTCTTCAGTGATGGGAAAATCTTTTGAATAGATTTTCCATTCGGGACTTCCTTGGATCGATCCATGGAGTAATCCCATATGAATTCCGGCAAGATCTTTTCGCTTCAAATTTTTCAGATACTGAATATCGATATCCGGATGATAGGCCATGCCATACAGATGAACGGGGACGCCTTGAATAGAAATGGTTTTG
>CAZDSE010000094.1:6096-7639 GCA_964507905.1 uncultured bacterium
AATAAAATGGTTTGTTCAAAAAAAGGATGACGATAAATGTGATCCGACGCCATAATATTGTCATGAGTTCCCGGAATGATCGCAATCGGAATTTGGGCCGATATCAATTTCTCAAGATCCATTTTGACCCGCCCAAACACAGCTGCGCTGGGATGCGGAGAATCAAACAAATCCCCCGCAATTAACACCAAATCTACTTTTTGTTCCAGCGCGACGCCCACAATCCGAGAAAACGTATTTAGAAAATCTAACTTTCGCTGTGACTCAAATTCTCCCAGCCCTGGAAAGTGTGTGTCTAAATGAATATCTGCCGTATGAAGAACTTTAATCGCCATCGCGAACGACAGTGTAGCGTAGGCCGAGTAATATTGACAAGGGGTAAGTGGATGCTTTGTATTATGCTACTTTTTTTAAAATATCGGAAAATGATGATCCCAAAATTTGTGAGATCCGATGAATTGTGTTTAAACGGGGATTTGATTTAAACAAGGTTTCAAGTCTTTGATAAGCGCCCACTGATTTAAGTTCCAGTTTTTTGGCCATTTTTTGTTGGGTAAGTCCCATTTGAATTCGGGCCTTTCTTAAAACAATGGGAAATGCGATAGAGGGATCGACAATTACGTAGAATCCCTGGCCCTTATATGCTTTGGGCAATGGGATTTTACATTCAAAGTCATAATCATCATCTAAGTAGATCTCCAATGCTTCTTTTGCCATCTTTTCCAAGTCTTCAATGGTATTGGCCTCTGTCTGACAACCTGCCAAATCCGGAAATTCTCCCCAATAGCCTCCACGCTTATCTTTGTAATATTTAAAGAAATATTTCATTTATGTCTTTCTCCCAGTCTTTTTAGAAGTTTATGTTCGAGTCCTTTTTTTAACTCCTTATGCATGGGGATCGTTTCTCTTTCGGAATATCTCCCCACTTTTACGTGAGATCCCTTCTGCGCCATAATTTTCCAACCATCTTTTAAATATAATTTCAACATCTCCCAGCCGCTCAGTGGCATTTTAGCTCCTTTCATATTACCTCTTATATGAGGTAATGTCAAAAATCATTTCCACGTGTGGGTATGTGCAGAAAGCATGCCAATTTTTTAAAAAATATTATCGTTGAAATTATTATATTTTTTATCTGTTAATGCCTCAATTATCTTCCGAGCCGAACGATACGGACCGGAAATCCGACTGGCAGTGAAGAACAAAATGCTTGACATATCAATAGTACTATTATATTGATAGTTATATTATTAACAATTAACGAAGGAGAAAATGTATGGAAAAAATAGAAGCAGTTAAACAAATCGAAGAAATCAGTAAAATCGTAAATGCGAGCAATCGGGTGATATTTTCGGGCCCAAAAATGGTTGGTATTGGAATAATGGTCTTACTCATTCCATTGATTGAGATTCCAAGCCAGGGTCTGACGTTTGGTTTTAATTTTGGTCCCATGGCCAGCACGCTCATGCCGTTGATTCACATCGCGTTTTATTGGGTTCTAGCTATGATGGTTGGAAAGGGCAGTGCACGATGGCTGAATGAA
>CAZDSE010000095.1:0-2895 GCA_964507905.1 uncultured bacterium
CATGTCTTTTGCCGTAATCACAAAGTCTGGTCTTAGGTTACAAAAAAGGCCAATTTTTTCTTTGATGTCTTTCGGAAGTTCACGATCGGTTCGACACAATAAAAAGTCAGGTTGAATCCCAATTTCACGAAGTGTTTTGACACTGTGTTGCGTGGGCTTTGTCTTTAACTCTCCAGATGTGCCAATAAAAGGAACGAGCGTCACATGGATATAGGCTGTGTTTTCCCAGCCCAAATCGACATGGATTTGACGAATGGCTTCTAAAAATGGAAGGCTTTCAATATCTCCAACCGTTCCTCCCACTTCTACCAGAACCACATCAAATCCTTGAGAGGACTGAAAAATATTTTCTTTAATTTCGTTTGTTATATGAGGGATGACTTGAACTGTTCCTCCCAGATATTTCCCTTGTCTTTCCTTATTAATGACCGATTCATAAATCTGACCCGTCGTAAAATTATTTTTCTTCTTTACTCTGAGCGTTGTAAACCGCTCATAATGCCCCAAGTCCAAGTCCGTTTCTGCCCCATCATCCGTCACGAACACTTCGCCATGCTGCAACGGGTTCATGGTACCCGGGTCGACGTTAATATAAGGATCGAGTTTAATGAGATTGACTTTGAGTCCACGACTTTCTAAAAGTGCACCGATAGACGATGCGGCAAGACCTTTCCCCAGAGAAGAAATCACGCCCCCCGTAATAAAAATAAACTTTGTTTTTAAGGACTTAGCTGGATCAGCCACAATGGACATGTAGTATAGCCCATTTTAAGGAAGAGTCAAGAATGGATCAAAATTTCGCTTTTTTAAAAAAGCAATCAATTTTTGAACGGCTTTGCGCCTCATGCTGATCAAAAGCTTTTCATTCATCGTCATTTCAGAATAGGTTTTAGAAAATCCATCCGGCTGAAAAATGGGATCCCATCCAAACCCTATTTTCCCTTTGGGCAGTACGATCCTTCCTTTTGCAATTCCTTCAAAATAATGAATTTCTTTTTTGTTCTTCGCATATGCAATGAGCGTTCGCGCATGGGTTCGATTGTTTCCCAGCTTTTTAACCACTTCACATAATTTTTTTTGCCCCAAGGCTTTCATAAACCATTTGGCAAACGGACCCGGCATTCCAGACAACGCATCCAAATGGACCCACGTGTCTTCTACAATAAATCGCCCCCGTTTGTATTTAAACGCTTCTAGTATTTTTGCTTTTAAAATCTTTTTTTCATCCAAATGCTGAATTTCAGGAAGATCTTTATAAAATAACTTGATGGAAGGCAAAAGCACTTTGTACTCGTGGTATTTATTGAGATTTCCGGTGATGAGATATAAAGGCGTCATTATGGGACCAAAACTATTTTCCCAAATTGATCCTGAGAGGCCATTCGTTCATGTCCTTTTTTCGCTTCATCAAGAGGAAGAATAACATCGACCACCGGCTTTAACTTTCCAGCTTCGCACCATCTGATTATTTCATAGAGATCCCCTTGAGAGCCCATCGTCGATCCAAGTATAGAAAGTTGTCGATAGTATACGTGTCTTAAATCTGTTTTTCCTTCATGGCCACTCGTCGCCCCACAGGTCACAATCGTCCCCCCCCACTTGGCACATAAAATAGATTTTTCCCAGGTTTGGGCACCGGTGTGTTCAAAAACAATATCGACCCCCTTTCCATTCGTAATCTTTTTTACTTCTTCTAAAAAATCTTTCTTTGAGTAATTAATCGCAAAATCTGCCCCAAGATCTGTTGCCTTTTTAAGCTTCACTTCAGATGACGCAGTCGCAATGACCGTTGCACCCAACAGCTTTGCAATTTGGATCGCGGCAACCCCCACTCCACTCCCGGCCGCCAATACCAATACCGTATCTCCCATTTTTACTTTGCCGCGTTCCACCAGCATCTGCCACGAAGTCAGAAATGTAAGCGGCATGGCTGCTGCTTCTTCAAATTTTAAATTTTTTGGGAGCGGAAAAATATTAACCCGCGGCACTTTGACATATTCTGCATATCCCCCCCAAACTGTTTTTCCCAAAATGGTATATTTCGGACAAAAGTTATCTTGTCCTTTTAAACATGCTTCACACACGCGACAACTGAGTCCGGGAGCCACCAAAACTTTGGTTCCTTTTTTGAGATCCTTCACTTCAGAACCACATTCTTCGATGACACCCGAAATATCCGATCCCAAAATATGAGGAAACGAAAGCTTGTGGAGTCCTTCTCTCACCCAAAGATCCAAATGATTCATGGCACAGGCTTTGACTTTGACCAGCACATCTCTTGATGAAAGTTTGGGCACTTCCACATCTTCATATTTTAAATTTTCTACGCCTCCGGGTTTGTGAAACACAATGGCTTTCATGGAGGACCAACTTATCAAATCAAAAAATGCTTGTCTAAATAAAAATAGTTCATTAGAGTGCGCACTTAATTATTGGGTATCGACATGACAGATTTTAATAAAGGAATGAAAGCTCCTGATTTTCGATTGGGCGCATTTGTGTTGTCCGAAGAGTTAAAAAAGGGCCCATTGCTTTTAACTTTTTATAAAAAAACATGCCCCACATGCCAATTCACCTATCCTTTTTTTGAAAAACTACACAAGCATTATACGTCCTCCACTTTCCAAGTGATTGGAATAGGCCAAGATCCGGAAACAAAAGAGTTCTCTCAAGCCTATGGAGTTACTTTCCCAATGATCAGCGACTCAGCCAATTATGATGTCTCGAGGCAATATCATCTCACAACAGTTCCCACTGCACTCTTGGTCAATACAGATCATACAATCGAGCATTCCACCATCGGTTTTGCAAAGAAAGACATTGAAGATTTATCAAAGTTAATTTCTTTAAAGACAAAACTGCCTGAGCTGTCTGTTTTTAAAGATTTAAATAACA
>CAZDSE010000095.1:2905-7574 GCA_964507905.1 uncultured bacterium
TAATGATGGTGGGATTTTTTACGATTCCCCTATTTGCAGAAAATAGCCAAACCCTTCCCGCGGGAAGATTTAGAGCCAGAGTAAAGCCCATTTATGCATTGGATTTCGATACTCAATTTGCCAATGACGGACTAAAAAATGGGTTGGCCAGCAAATTTGCAGTATCAGCGGATAAACTATTTTTTGAAAGGCTCGGCACTCAATATGCTGGGTTGGTCGGTTTAATGAAGCTCAAGACAGTCGATAGTTTGGGAGATTTTGCTCCAACGCTCAGTGCATCGACATTGGTTTTGGCAAATGCAGTTGAATATGGGATAACGGACAACTTGACATTGGGGGTCATTGTTCCTGTAATTTCAGCCAACACAAAATTTGACGTTCAATTTAATCCCAGTTCATCCGTTCTGGCGTCTGGAGATCCCACACTCATTGGAACTGCCAACGCCTTGCTTCAAAAAGTGAAAGATCAAGCTGCATCCAAAGGATACAATGAATTTGGAGACTGGGAAGCATTGGGACTTGGGGATGTTGAACTTGGATTTAAATACCGTTTTCTAAATACCGAAGCGTGGACACTGGCCACCAAAGCAGGAGTGAAACTTCCAACCGGTCGCGTGGATGACCCAAATACAGTGACTGACCTTGCATTCGGAGATGGTCAAACCGATCTGGGGACAACTCTTTTGGTCGATTACAAAGGAATTCCCAATACGCTCTTAAATGTTATGACCAAATACACATCTCAACTGCCCGATCGTCAGCTTTTGAGAGTTCCAGATGATGGAGATCTTTTCACGGATAAGAAAGAAAATATCCGAAGAAATCTCGGCAATCGGTTTGATGCGGCCGTCTATGGAGAGTATACATTTCTTTCCGTATTTAATGTAAACGCAAGTTATTCGCTCTTTACAAAAGAGAAAGATCGATTCGCAAGTGATCTCGGCTACTATGCATTGGGCTTAGAAAAAAACACCGCCCAATCCAAACAATCTGTGGATGTTGGGATTGGATTTTCTACACTCCCTTGGTTTAGACAAGGAGCCTTCGCCCTTCCCATGGATGCCGGCATTGATGTCGATCTACCATTGGCCGGACGAAACGTCGCCGATGTAACAACGGTGAACTTGGAATATAAATTATACTTTTAGTTGGGCGTATATTCAACTATTGGTCGCCATCAAAAGCATGCCGACCACCCAAACAAGACCAAAGGTAACTTCTGCGACAAGGGCCAAACCACCACTAGAGCCCAGAGCGATAGCAAAAACAACTGCAAGCACAGGAATGCCAATTACTACAATTAATTGTCCAATCTCCACCCATGACCATCCACCGCTCGATCGAGATCGCAATGTTTCTGCCATCGTTTCAAATGTTTTTTCAAAGCCCTTTATCTCAATTCCTGCTAAAAGCTCTTTTTTAAAACCTTGAAACGCTGTTTGAAAATTTTCTTCATGAATTTTTTCTAGTTTTTCATGCGCAGAAAGACTTCGATTGTATAAAATTTCCATAATATTTTCTGAAGTCCCTGCGGTCATCTCTTGAAGTGACGCAACCAGTTTAAGGGCTGAATCTCGAGAAAGTTGATAAATCTGCATCCTCGAAGACTTCGCAAGTTCTGCTATATTTTGATCGATCATTTGAATCAAATCAGACTTGGCACTTTCAAATCCTTCAAAATCGGCCTTGGTTTGATATTTTCTTCCCAGGCTTTGAATGACCTGAGCCCATTGAAGAGGTAAATCCAATTTTTCCTCTGATGCATACAGGCTCGGGACTGATGTTAAAAAATAAATTACAGAAATGATAAGTGACCATGATTTCATAGATTCCTCCAAGGGGTGGTCTGCTATTATCATAGACTTCTCTATTTATCAATTCTCTCCTTATCTTCTCCTTATCTCCTTCTGATTTTGCCCCTAACACAATGATTCTTCCAAAATTTGATCCTGCCTCTTTTAAGATTTGAACATACAAAATGCTTTGACATAAAATTAATTTAAGATGACTTCTTAACAAACCAGTGCTATATAATAAGGCATCAATTTCTCCTTTTTTCCGTTTTCATAATTATTATGATGAAATTTGTCCTAACAACCCTTTCCTTACTCTTGGTATTTTGTCGAATATCACTGGGTGGCAGTATGTCATTTTCGACAGATTTTGACGGCATTGGTAGTGGCACAGGATTTACGATTGATGTGCCTGAGCCCCGCTCTCATTCTTACGGGCCAAGTTACTCTAACGATGACAATAGAAATAATAACAATAGCGGTTCTGTGGTGGATACGTCAGTCGCTGACCAACAACACCTTAGACAACTGTATGAAGAACAGTTGTCTCAAGCTCAAAAACGTGCCGAAGAAGAAAAGTTAAGAAAAGAGATTGAAAGAGTTGGACGTGAGAATAATGTGCGCGAATTACAAATTCTTTTAGCGCGGCTACAACAGTTTGAAGCCGACGAACCGAGCGCAATTCAGCGAATGCAATACACGCAAAAAGTTTTAGATCTTGAGAAAAAGTTTAACCAAGAAAGGAATGAATACATGTCAACATTGTTGCCATACCGTGAACGGTTGGCTTCATCGATAGACCAAATTGTAGTTCCTCCACCTCCCCATCCTAAGCACTACGGCAGTATTTTGTTTTTGGGACTCTGGTCCACACCTCAAGAGGCCAGAGAGAAAGTGGCGAGTGGGGCCAAAAACCCATTTACAAATAAGCCATACGACGATATTTTTGCCTTTGGATCCAGTAATCCTTCCGATTTTTTTCGTGTAAGCTTGGATCATTTTCTTGGGCAATTTAATCTGCTCAGTCCTGCAACAAAGGCAAATCTAGTAGAAAAATTAAGAGGGGCAACAGCGGATGAAGTGGTATGTCATAGCAATGGCTGTCGGATTGCAGAAGTTTTAATTTCTAAAGGCGTACTAAATGTAGGGAAACTTCGTATTCTAGGAGGAGATGATGCCTTGTTCGATCTGAGTTATTTGAAAAATTTAAAAGACGAAAGACATCTTCAAGAAGTTTCGGTGTACTCCACACGCGGAGATATTGTACCACTCGTTAGTATGGGTTGGGAAATAATGGACTATATGAAACAGATTGGCCACCCGCTACAAAGTTTACAACATAAACGGCAAGATCCTGTCTACCAAGTACTCGGCCTCACTGAACAACCAAAGTTTGATCCAAATGCCACATTTCAGGTGCACATGATGACGTATCCGGCTGGATCTTCTATGAATTTTGTAGAAAAACATCGGTACGAAAACTACTCACGGATGATCAATGGCTGGCGACTAGGTCATTGCTTAAATGCGGATGGATCGATGAACCAACGCTGTATTTTTTACTAAAAATATTTTTTTAGAGGAGATTATTTATGATGAAACAAACAAGCTACTTTATGATTCCGATGGCCATCTTGATGCTAACCCTTTGTTCACTGGCGAATACAGCATTGGCAGAACGACACCCACTTTATATCGGATATAAACTTCCTGAAAATACGGATTTAATTTATGAAGCCCGAAGACTTGAGGCCAATGCTTTGAGCCAGCGAAATATAGAAATTCAGGCTTGTGCCAATGGAAACGATGCCACTCGATGCGAGCAGCAAGCAGAAATTGCTTTTCGTAGACGTATCTCGGCAATTCCGGGTGCATACTTCATCTTGGCTTACCAAAAAAATGAGGAAAACAACTTAAATTTTTTGATGAATTTCACGGCCAGTGAGGCAGTCGATACTTATCTTGATCAAGAGTTCAATCATTTACAACCTGAGGTCGTAGATCGCATGGGAATCAATATGGAAACCTCTAACTGTAAGTTGGTGCGGAGCAATGGTGACCATAATCCCATTTCCTATCATAATCAGAATTTCACAAAACTTGTTTGCCAAATGATACAGCAAGATATGGAGGCTTCAACTCTGCTCTGGCAGTTTGTCGACAGTGAAAATAATATGCAATTGAGCAAGCATGAGGACGATGTGGTATTTTTGCTCAATCACGGTGCCGACCCAAATTTCAATTTTTTTAGTGAAGCCATATTGAGTATGGCCTCTCAAGGCGATCATGTAAGTGTTGCTAAACTTTTGATAGCCTACGGTGCAGACATTGATGCCAAAAATGATACTGGTAACACAGCATTAAGCTATGTAGGTAGCGTGGAGATGGCACAACTCTTAATTAAAAATCACGCAGATGTTAACAGTAAAAATGATTTTGGCGCAGCGCCGTTAGAGTTCGCATGGTCCCTGGATATAGCTAAACTCTTGGTTGAAAACGGCGCAGACATTAATGCTGCTGACAAATATGGCCGTACAGCGCTGTTAAGCGCCGCTTCTAATGGATATAAAGCTATTGTTGAGTTTTTGTTGCAAAAGGGCGCGGCCATCAATCAAAAAGATAATGAGGGTCACACAGCTCTCTACTTCGCGAAGAAAAATGGAAATACCTCTTTAGCGGAATTGCTCCGTCTGCATGGCGGGACAGATTAAAAAGATCTACTCTCGCTCCAACGTGGCCGTCGAATGGAGTTTTCCGCTGTAGTAAATCTTTCGGGTTAATGTTTTGCCATCTGCGGAAAGCAGATACTCACTCATGGCACCTTCCGCTGGAAAGCTAATGGTTTCAGAATCTGGTCTTAAAAAACCCTCTCCCAT
>CAZDSE010000096.1:0-7560 GCA_964507905.1 uncultured bacterium
TTTAACGCCATGACTGGTTTTAACTCCAACTTATCTCGAAGTTTGATATCTGGATATGCCCCATACAGCGTCAATCCAGGTCGAACCATATTTTCATTAACCTCAAAGTTATTTAATATCGCCCCGCTGTTGGCCAAATGATAATATTTAAATTTCACAGGACTTTTGGCTCTAAACTTCTTAAAGGATATGATTTGCTCTCGGTTAAAATGGCTTTTGCGTTCGGCATTCGCAAAATGCATCATCATTCCTTCAAAAGAAATATTTTTGAATTTGGATATCGCCCTAAAAAGTTTCTGCGCCGTCTCTTCTGTAAATCCCAATCGATGCATCCCGGTATCAAACTTAAGATGGACCTTCCCTATTTTATTTTTCTTGAAACAAAATTGATTGTATTGAGTTAAGAAATCCAAATCATAAAATACAGGGGTCAGTTTAAAATGATGAAGCTCTGGAAACACAGTGGGCAGTTGTCCACCGGTTAAAACCACAATCGGAGTTTTGATCCCATTTTCTCTCAGCCGAATCCCCTCTTCCACATACGCCACCCCTAAAGATGAAACCCCAAGTTTCTCCAATGCCCGACTGACAATGACATCATCATGTCCATATGCATTGGCTTTAACAATGGCCATTATAGAAACCGACGGCCCTATTTTTTTTTGAAGTTGCTTGGTGTTAAATGCCAGCGCTGAAAGATCAATTTCAGCCACTGTGGGTCTTAATATTTTTGCAAAATCACTCACTCCTCATAGTTGTATATAAGGGACGATATCCGTTCAAGGAGAAAGTGAGTTTTACCACTCCCACCCATAGCCAATATTCAGTGAAGTCCGTTTGTCCAGTTGGTCCATGGATTTGTCTGGATTAAACATGTCTTGGAGCTCAGATCCCAAATTCGAATCATCCATTTCGGCACGAACAAAGAAATAATTATTGGGATCACCATCAAACGCATCTCCCCCACTATTGGATCGATCCATATACAATTTTAAATCAAAATACGCATTCCATCGTCGGGTATCTCGATTCATCGCCCCTCTGTGTGGACTCAACCTATCGTCTGGGGACCCATTCAATTGTTCCATTCGATAAAATCCACCCGCATTGCACTCCCATTTCTTATCCGGCGTCCGATAGCAGACATTGAGTCTCGCCAAATAAGCATCCGTTTTTCTCACGCGCGCCATCACATCTTTCACTTGATCCTCATTCAAAGATGCGCCTCTCAGACCCGCCGCGTGAGCTCTCCACTCTGATGACACGCGCATCGCATCTGGATTTGCAATATGCGCTTCCGACCCCACAACCGCTTCTGCACCCAGATCGAATCGAAGTGTGGAGGAATGTAATGGGTACAGTCTAAATGCCAAACCTGCTGATAGAACATCGGTCGATTCAAAATCCCGGAATCTATCTTCCTCATATCGAATCAGCGTGCCCCGATATCCAAATTGGAGTTTTTCATCTGGGCTTTTCCATGGCAACCGATTGAGTTGTAATAATAATGCACGGTTTGTGGCATCTCTTCCTTCTCCCTCTCGGTACCAACTTGCACCCAAATAGCTTGAATCATAAAAGTCGGCAGGTAGAAATTCAAGGGAGCCTGTGGGCAATGCTTCATTTCGTGATCGATCGCCATTTCGGTTTTCCACACCCGTAGCACCGATTTGTAACCGATAGAGACGATCGGTCATATTGGGATCTTTCCACAATTGATCGGATAGGGATCGCAAATTTTTGCGATGCTGATTTGGCCCAAATTCTCTATCATAACCTGAGGCTGCATCATAGGACACGAGCATTTCTTCTGCATTAAAATGCAAGACCAGATCCCACCGAAAGTCATCGAATTTCAAAACCTCGCCTGTTTCCGTCGTAAATTGATATCCGTTTTGTGTGTCCTGGGGGGCCTTCAATTCCAATTGACGCACTTTCCCATTCGCATGAAACCACAATGGCTTCACCCATTGATTTTGTACTTGGATGTCAGTTAATAAAGATGATTCAGTCACCTTAAATCTGGACTGAGGTGTAATCGCAAGAAGCCCCACATTATTTAGTGTACGATCTTTTGTATGAATCACCATGTGTTCAAAATGATCTCTCAGTTCGATGTTTGGACGATGCCATTCATCTTCATTATTATACGCATCAACAACACTGACCCATGTCCATTGAGGGATATCGATTGAAATATTTTCCAAAGTCAGGGTCAGACCTTCCATGAGCTGCCTCCCCTCATTAAAGTCGAGATTGATTAATTTGGCATAATCATCTGAAATGGTAATACCGTGTGTCACTTGATTCCCAGTGACCTTTAATTCATCCGGGAAATAATGCTTCCCTTCAATTAGAATGGTATTGTTGTTGGATATTCGATTGCTGTCTTTTAACAATTTTAAATAATCCTCTGCTGTAAATCGGCCGATCGCATCGCTGCTTATGACAAATGTAAAATATCTGGTATTGTCTCGAAACTCATCATTTTCTCTTAAAATAGAGTCTTCACCATTGATCTCATGAAGAATCATTCCAGCTCTGGACACTTCTCTGGTTTCGCCATCTCCCATATTCCAGGCATCGCGAACAATGGTAAACCGTTTTTGTTCTCCTCTTAATTTTTTAAGGCGAACCGCAAATTGAACCTCATAGCATTTAATTTTATCATCTTCATACGCTGGATTATACGTGTAGTTTCCGTCATTGGTTTTATACAGTTTGGCATCCGTTAAATATTCATCCAAATGAGAAAAAATGACGTTTGCTTTTTTTCTCAATCGCTCGGCTCTATACGGGTCAAATCTGGCGATCCGATCTAAAACATGTAATATTTTTTGATCAAAACTTCCCGCCCCCAAATCCACATGATAGGATGGCATAATAATTTTCCCCTCCCAGTAATCATAAAGCTCGAGGGCTTTGGTCCCATCTTGTTTGCCCTCACACACTCGGGCGGTTCCCCCATTGGCCACTTCGTTGCCATTGGCCCACAGATGATCTATGGCAGGGATTAAAAACAAAAGCCCCATCATTACAGTTATTTTTTTCATATGTTGATTCTCCTTTCGGATTCTCCCCGTGACAGAGGAAAAAGTTGAACGCCCAAATGATAAATCCGGTTGGGCCGACCCCGTTCTAAAAATCGCGACAGCGATCTTCTAAATTTTTTAATTTTTTCTTTGGCCATTTTTAAATTTTTGGTATCGATGGCCATCACCATTGAACTCATATCTCTTTCTTGAATCGAATGTTCTTCCAATGACAGAATCGCCTTTTCCAACACTTCCCGTTGAAAACGACGAATGGCTGCAGATGGAACATCATTTGTGGTTGTTAAGGGTTTGGAGACCTTAATTAGGTTTCCATTTTTTTCTTTTAAGATCCCCAATTTCATTAAGCGCCCAATGGCAGCTCTGGCTTCATTCGTGGTAATCCCCAGCATTTTTGCGATCCAAGCGGGTTTACTTTGAAACGATTTTAAAAAGGTGAGCTCCGTTATGGCGTAATGGTACCATTTCGAGATCGCTGTAAACGCGGCTATGGATAAATCTTGAAAATCATCTTGAGTGGCCGATGTGGGAGCCTGCGTGGGAGTCTTCTTGGATCCCTTTCTTTGATCTTGTTTTCTTTGATCTTGAACAATGAGCTGAATCAAATGATTTTTTTCATCCGGCGATAAGTTCAATGCTCCTGATATTGCATCACAGGTTCGCACGGTGAGCGGCCGGGTTCCAGACAGGATCCGAGACAATTGCGCAATGCTCATCCCCAGTGTTTTTGAAAATGCCCGAAGGGAGTAATGCGGATTTTTTTGGGTCCGTTTCGTGTATTCAGATTCGAGCCATGCTCGATAATCTGAAAAATCAATTATGTTTTGAACCTGCATGATGAGCGCTTGTAGCACACATCTTACCAATTGCAAGTCCATTTGGAAAAAAGTGTTTCCAAAATGGAAAATTTAGGATGGCTTGACATTTAGCTATATTTATGGCTTAATTATAGACATGAAGGTGAATATTGGAGTTTTGAAAAATGAACTGTCTAAGTACCTAAACCGTGTACGAAATGGGGGAGAAATCACCATTACCGATAGAAATGAACCCATCGCCAGAATTATCCCATTAGAAAAAGAGGTCATTCAATCGGATTTTCGGGGATGGCTCAAGAACCATCCCCCGATCAAAACACAAAAGAAACAGTTTTCTTCTGGTGAATTTATCAGACAGATGAGAGATGAGGAATGATTTATTACTGGGATACCTCCGCGCTTCTGGCTTGTTTTATGGAAGAACCGGAAACACAAAAATGTCGATTTTGGCTTCAGTCCACTCACGATGAACCAAAATTTACATCTTGGCTTACGCTTTTTGAAATGGAGACCGCATTACAGCGAAAAATAGGCCAAAAACTCTTATTGGAAAAAGAGTTTCAGGCAATTCAGGATCTATGGAATGAGGCCCAGAGTCATTTAAATTTTATCCCTTTGGATCTTCGAGTTGCACGCACAGGATCCAGGCTTCAAAAGCTTTATCATTTAAAAACCGGTGATGGCGTTCAATTGGGATCTGCAGGGATTCTTCAGCTTGAATATCCTGAAGTACAATTTGTCTCTTTGGACAAGCCATTGGCCCGAACTGCTAAGCAAGAAGGATTTTTACTTCCAGATCAATAGATATATCCCAGACGCCAAAGCCCAATCATTCTTATGACCGAAACCAATTAATGATACTTTTTACGATATCAATTGGAAGGCGAATCACTTTCAAAGCGACTGTCTCTCCAAAATAAATCACTGAAATGGGGACTCTGGTCAATGCCTTGACCGATCTCATGACATCCCCTTCGGACAGTCTTCGTCCAGAGTCATACAGATCAAAAAATGGAGATTGAAATGCCTCCCAAATGGCTTGTCCACTATCCACATACGCCCCCGTCACCGATTCATTGGTAACAGCCGATCCCAATTCCGGAAAAAGTACAAATAAATCACATCCCAAAATTATGGCGCCTAACGCAGATTCGACGATGATTTCTAGCGGAGCGATTACCCCTTGATCCACCAACCAATTTCTTTCAGTTACAGAAAGAGCTCTCACAAATACATATTTTTCATTGTTTTTGGAGGTGCGGACATCCACATAAAACACATCCCCCTTATGAATCTCCCCGTATCGGTTAATATTTAGCAGCACCTCATTCGTAAATGCCGCAAGGGTTTCTTTATTTCCTTCTAGTTCATTAAACACACGCGTTATATTATTCTTCATGTTAAATCCAAGTCCGCCATTCCTGAAATGTGGCTCGACAGAGTCCATGCCGGACTCGGCAAGAAAACCGACCCTTCCATTATACGGACTCTCAAATTTTTCGAGTCTCGAAAGAACATATGCATAGAGTTCACCAAAGGTTTGAAACTCATTCATCAGCAGATATCCGCGAAAATCCCAGTTCATTTTGGATTGAATATCGGCCAAAAAAGCCAAATAAAACTGATTTTGCAGATTCAGATCAAGCTCTGGGGTCTTCAGATCCAAAAATTCTAAAAAAGTCATCTTTCGATTCAGCCCAGGAACGTAGGGTTCTGCCAGATCTATGAGACTCTGGATAATGCCTGCATAGGTTTTGGACATTTCCTTCGACTTTTCCTCATTCACCCAAGACCGAGTCCGATCCACAATCAGTATGGTTGTGTCACTGCCTGCTTCTTTAATCTCAACACTTTTAGAAATATCCAACGCCAATTGATGGGCTGAAATGTAAGAAGAATATTTATATGGCATCACCAGTCTTTCATTCGGAATAAATGTATAATGTTTGGATATCGCTTTGGTGAGAAGATCCAGTTGGCGTTGACGCTGTGATTCCCATCGATCATTTTCTTCCTTCCATTCATCACCATAACTTCCATAGCCCATCGTCTTTTTTGGACCCGCGACCAAAGTTCCTAACTGCGTTTCTTCCCATCCTCGAAATAACGAGACGCTGATTTCTCGAAGGGCATTTTTAATCGCAATCATGGACGCCACATATCGCATCTTATTTTTGATGGCCGGCGAGGATAAAAACCAAGAGCTCAATATATATGAAAGATCTTTGGCCTCGTGTTCATCATATTGAAAGAAATGAAGGGCTTCATGAATCAGCTGTTCTTTGATATTGATCAACACCCCATTTACGGTTCCCTGATCATATATTGTTTTTTGAAATGGCGAGTACATTTCAAAAAATGGAGCCAAGGCTTCAACATATCCACCGTTCGGCAATGAGGGATCGACCACATAATTTAAAGTTAACTTTTCTCGATTGCCATCCGGATTAACGCGGTACTTGGTTTCTTCCGGATTTTGTTTACAGTTGCGAACGATATCAATTAGCTTGTCCTTTTGAATGGGCTTTGTAAATGCATTGAAAAAAGTATCTTCCAAAGCAGATAAGTCTTTCACCGTAAGACGCTTGGCCTCGTCTAAAAGTTCAGATGAGGTATAATAATATGCAAATCCCCCGTGCGTTTCTTGGCCGCCACCGCCATTGGGATCTGCCTCGGCAACCATCGGGAGTAGTAAAAGAACTCCGAATGCATAAGAAAATAGTTTAGTTTTCATGATGTTTCTCCTTTCGATTGAAATCGATGGGGGTAAGTGGGTACAGTGAAATCGTAAGCTGATACACATGATTTAAGTCTGGAGTCTTTTGCAAATATGCGGAAAGACTCCGTCTGAATGAGGTTATCTTCTTTTTTGCCTCAGGCAACAGATTGACATCAATGGCCATGGTCATCGCAGTTTGATCTCTAAAACTGAGAGGTACGCCATCCAGAACGTCAATCGCTTTATGAAGCAGTTGCTTTTGAAGGCGTTTAAAAGCCACTGTTGTAAATTCATTTCCCAATGTCGTATTCGATGATTGAACCAGTTTCCATTTTTTCGAATTGGATCTATCCAATAATCCGACACGCTCCAGCCTTTCTGTCGCAATTTTGGCTTCTGTCACGGAGATATTCAGCACTTTGGAAATCCATTTAAAATCTGCTTTAAAGTGCTTAAGTTTAACCAGTTCCAAAATGGCATAGTGATACCAGTCGGAAATGATTTGGAACATATCGATGGAAAGGTCATGGTACTCGGCCGGTTGAACCTTCTCAGGACCAACCACTTTGCCCTCTTTACCCATCTCAAATGTTGAAAATTGTTCAATCTCATGCCGAGCCAATCCCAATTTTTCGCCCAGTCGATAATGCATGGGAAGCGTCAACGTTCTTTTGCCGGACAACAGCTTAGAAAGCGCCGATGATTCAATACTTAAAAATCGAGCATAGGCCCTTAATGAATATTGGGGATTCTTCTTACATCGATGAATAAACTGATTTTGCAGATAAAGTCTAAAATCTCTGACTTCTGGCTGTTGCATGGGATCGGGATATAGCGCCCCACTTAAAGGACGTCAAGCCCCCAAAGACACAAAGTGCGTCTCGAGCAGAGACGCAGGGAGACCCCATGCCTATCCAATCTCATGCTCTGCCAGCCGAACAAATTATCATTGAGTTCATTTCAAAGATAT
>CAZDSE010000097.1:0-6102 GCA_964507905.1 uncultured bacterium
TTCCAAAGGATGAGTGGCAAGAGGCATTTATAGAAGAGTTTGCTGTGACGTTGGATGGAGTTTTAAATTCAGTTCGGGAAAAAAATCCGTCTGTGTTTGCATTGACGTCTGAAAAACTAAAACTACTCTTATCTGAATTTTCTAAAGATCCGGGTTATCCCTATGTGAAATCATTAAAGTGGGAAGTCTTTTATAACACTTTCCATCCATTTAGAAAGGCGTGGATATTTTATGTGGTGTTTACGCTGGGATGTTTCGCATTTTTGCTGACACAGTGGGCGCCTTTATTTTGGGTGAATTTGGGTTTGTTCTCAGTGGCGCTGGGCTCCCATATTTTTGGATTTCTCATTCGATGTTATATCGCCGGAAGACCACCTGTGGGAACCATGTATGAATCCATTGTCTGGGTGTGCCTGGGGGTGGTCATTTTGGGTGGGATACTATCTTATGTGTATAAGAATTGGGTGACAAGCTCATTGGCTGCGATTGTGGCATCCATTGGATTGGTATTGGCCGATCAATCTCCCATGATTTTAAGCTCGTCATTAAAACCGCTGGCGCCTGTCTTGAGAAGCAATTTTTGGCTGACCATTCATGTTCTGACCATCACATTAAGCTATGCTGCGTTTGCTCTGGCGTTGGGTGTTGGGAACTGGATATTAATTCAATGGATTAAAAAAACGAAGGAACGAGCCAAGATCAATTCACTATTACAGATTCTAATGAAGACGTTGTATGTGGGAATTTTACTTTTGGCGGCCGGGACCATTTTGGGCGGAGTGTGGGCCGATTACTCGTGGGGAAGATTTTGGGGCTGGGATCCCAAAGAAGTGTGGGCGCTGATTGCTCTCTTATTGTATCTCATCATCATTCACGGGCGATATGCGGGATGGCTCAATGAATTTGGGATTGCCGCCGCTGCGGTCATTGCCTTTCAAGGAGTGCTCATGGCTTGGTACGGTGTGAATTTTGTTTTGGGGGTGGGGCTCCACAGTTATGGTTTTGGAAGTGGTGGCGTCATTTATGTTCTTTTTTATTCTTTTATTCAGATTTTGTTCGTCGGACTAGCCTGGCTGCAATATCGATCGTATAAAGCATAATCCCCAGACCAAAACTGGGAAGTCCGATAAAAAAGAAAAGTGTCATGGTGATGGGAGTCGTAAAGATGAGACATAAGAATGTCATTCCATATCCAATTCCTGCCAACATCCATAAGATTCTTTGATCAATCATGGTTTGTTCTCTTTTTCGTTTTCATCTAAAAATGGATGGATCGGACGATGGCAATCCAAGCATCTCATTTGATTGGTATGGATTTCGTCCCACTGACTTTTGTGGATTTCATTTTCCATAAAGCGCTTGGTATCGCCATGGCACTGAAGACAGTTTTGATTCGGATAGGGTTTATAAAGTCCTCGAGTTTTGGATGTGGGATGCAGATAAAAAATGGCCAAATGTTTTAATCCTCGCCACTTGGCATCGACAGTGCCCAAGAACCGATAATCCGTGTGGCATACTGAGCATTGGTCTTTGGAGATCCAGCGATGTTGATAATGTTTGGAGGCCAATCCTGGGCTGGTCGGTTCATGTAAATCTTCAAAAAATGGTTTCATGAGATGGCAAGATTTACAAAATTGTATCGATTTTGAACGATGAAACGTAATAGGAATGGTAAGGAGACTTAGAAAAGAAGGAATCATCACCATTCCTATAAAAGTGAGCCAAAAGGGATAGGGCCGCACGTCTATTTTTTAAATTTCTTAATATATTGAATCAATTGCTTGGCCTCATCCGGCGTAATTTTCCCCTGAAAGGCCGGCATTCTCCCCCGTCCTTGGAGAAGTGCTTTTAAAAGCATATCATCCGCTGTTTTGACCGTTGCCACACTATTCAGCATTAGCTTACTTTCTTCCACCTTCATCATTTTGGCGAATTTGGCAGAGCCTTCACCTTTGGCCCCATGGCATGTCGAGCACTTGCTTTGATATAGCTTTTCAATTGCGGGCGATTGGGCTTTGACTTTTCCAAACGACATACTCCCCATAATCACAAACATCACAACGAAAATAATGACTTTCATAGAACACCTCCTGTTTAGAAAGAATACTGAATTCGGGTGTGAATTTCTACTGGAATTTTTATAATTTATAAAAGATGAGTTATCTCATAATCTTTGCAATTCGGTTCCGCTGCGGGGCTGTTGAAAAAGATATGATGAAAAATTAATCACAAAAGCTGAAGCTTCAACATACCATGTCTACAATAAAAAATGAAAAAATAAAAAAAAATTACCGGGATCTTTTTTATTATTTTATTTTCTCTCTATCAAATTATTCGTTTTGGTTTCTGCAGGTCAGTGTTTGTTCAATCTGGGTTAGACGCTCTTCGATCGATTTTTCGTCTTGTGTTTTTTCTGTTTGAGAAAATGAATACCCATAGAATAAGAGAACAATCATTAACATCATACCTCCGATTAAGGAAATTATTTTCATAAATACCCCCTTTATTCACATGTAAAAAAATTGTGGCGGCATTTGTAGAGCATGGCGAGAAATAATGTAAGAAACAGAACCGAGCCACCATGTCCAGGCCAGATCAGATTCCCAATTCCATAAATTGCCAGCGCCATGACAATAGATATTCCGAATTCATTCCAGAAAGCATCAATCCAAGCGCCTGCTTTGGTATCCCAAAATGATCGAGATCTGAATTGATCGGCCATGGAAGAAAATGGTTTTTTAAATCCGAGTTTTTGTATGGAATCTTTTAATTCGCTCTTTTGGGCTTCAAATCCCTGCACGAGAAGGGTTTCATAGATGGCACTTAATTTTTGTTTTGAGGTGAGATCTGATGCATTTACGATATTCAGTAAATTTTCTTCACCTTGAGATGAGCTCAGGAGATGGGATTTTACTTCGGAAAGTTGAGTCGAGGCTTCATCTTCACTTAAACTATCAAATGTGGTTTTAATTTTTTCTTTCATTTGAATTAAATTGTGAGTGATTAGATTTTCCAATTCCTCAATGGCCACATCCATCGATTCAAAATCAGACAAGTTTTGTAATTCCATGCCCTTGGCTTCAATCTGATCTGCAATGAGAAGTCGGGTGTCTTCATTTAAGATGGCAGTTGTGTTTGCCTGTGTTCGTTCCGATAAAAAAAGTGACTGACTGATAAATAATACTGATGCCAATAGCAGTGATATAGATTGTTTCATCTTTTCTCTCCTTATTTTGGTAATACAAAAAATGGATTTTTGGCATTACACAAGTACGTTCCTCGGGGTTCACTGTTTAATGAAAGAATGGCCTTAGCCAATTTCTCTTCTCGAACATCTCCGTTTAGATTGAGTTTTAATTCATATTGTTCTTTATAGCTCTGAAAGTTGACAGTTAAATCTGATGATTCCGTGTTGAGTGAAGAAGTCCCTCCGACTGCAATTCGGAAAGGTCCCACGCTGGTTATAATAAAGGCTGGGTGGGTCTGAATTTTTTCCTCTGGGGACTTATCTTCATCGAACCCAATGAAGACTTCTAATCTTCTCAATGGATATTTTCCTGCCCATTCTCCAGTGCCTTCCCATGGTTCGGAAGGTTCACAATTCATGATAGATATAAAAAGGATGTTATCCTCTGCAGAAACTAAGAGAGGATGAATAGTGATAGACGACAGAATAAACATTCCCAAAAGTATTTGTTCAATTTTTTTCATTTTTCCTCCTCTTACCACGGTGAATTTTCTTTACCGAGCCACTGTTCGAATAACCAGATTGTGACAGCGGTAACAACATATATGGCACCGATGCTTCCCAGAATGGCACCAGCCAGCGTTGTTCCATCTGAATAGGCCAGATGAACAAGCCCAAACATTGCTCCGCCCATCCCAGCGACAACGAGACAGCTAAAAAAAGCATGGTAGTAGATCAATGTAGTGTCATTTGGGTCCATCGGTTCTGACCAAAAATCCTTGGTCCAAAATTTATAAGTGCCTCTGCTTCTAAATTGATCGGCCATGTCTTGGAATACTTTTTTATAACCAAGGAGGTTGGCTTTTTGTTGAATGGATTCCAGAGTATCTGAAAAAACGTGATTCAGCATGCCTTCATAAATTGTTTTAATTTTTTGGGCATCGGTGAGTTCTCGATTTTGAGTGATGCTCATCATCCATTCGTCGGTTATGCTCAGGTTTTGTAGAAATAGCGTTGACTGTTCCGGTGACATTGTACTGATTTCTTTTTCTGTGGTTGCTTTTAATTCCGACAGGTTTCTTTTGGCATTTTCTTTAAATAAGAAATGTGCAGATTCGATATCTTGCTCATCAGCGACAGCTTGAAGTTCGATGCCGCGATGTTCGATGAGATTGGCCAGTTCTAGGATTGAATCTTCTCTTGAGGAGATTTGAGGTTCCTGGGATTGAGCGCTCTGAACCAAGAACATTGATTGAGTGATGAAAAATGTGGCGGCGAGAAATAATGATAATGTTTCTCTTTTATGATTTTTCATGATTGGGACCTCCTTTATGTTGAGTTAGGTTGATAATGGTGGGCAGTGAAGTTGTCAATCGCTGATCATGAAAAAACATAATAAAATGTACAAAAAATTGTACAGTTGAAATTTGACTTTTGGCCAAAAGTGCCTTATATCAGGCATTCTCATGCAGTCATCTGTGAATGTTTTTAATTACACCAATCACCGGGAATTTCTGCAGGCGTTCTATGATGTCAATAAGAAGGAAAAGAAACAATTTAGCTATCGATGGTTTAATAGTCGTGTGGGGCTCGCCTCACCGAGTCATTTGAAGGACATCATTACCGGTAGATCCAATGTGGGGCATAAAACGTTAACCAAACTGGTGAAAGGACTTGGGCTTAAGAAAAAAGAGTCTGAATTCTTTGAACATGTCGTTTATTTTAATCAGGCCAAGACATTGGAAGAAAAAAATGAATATTTGGAAAAGATCCGTTTACTTCGGTCGCCCAATCCAGCGCGAATTGTGAATGAGTTTGAGCAAAGCCTGTTTGGCCATTGGGTTTGGGTGGCACTTCGGGAGATGGTGCTTTTGGATGACTTTAAAGAAGATCCGGATCAAATCTCAAAACGATTTTATGAAAAAGTCTCATCAAAACAGATTGAAACTGCCATTTCAAAACTCATTAAACTGGGATTCTTAAAACGGAAAAATGGGAAATTGGTTCAATCTGAAAGACATATTGTCTCCAGTGATGAAGTGAGATCTCTCATTATGCAATCGTTCCATAAACAGATGTTAGAGCGAGCGATTCAAGCCATTGATTTACCCGTATCTCAAAGAGAGTTGGCTGGACTAACGATTGCATTGTCTCAGGATGAGTTTGAAGATTTAAAAGAGAAAATCAAAGAATTTCGAAAAACGACCATTTCAAAGCTAAAGAAACCACGCAAAGTGTACCAGTTAAATATTCAACTGTTTCCACTGGTAAAATCGACGGAGGAGATATGACACGGCAAATAGTCATTGGAATGTTATTGATGGGACTTGTGGTTGGGAAAGCGGTTGCAGGGGCTCATGAAACTCAAGCCGGAAATGGCGGGGGAGATGATGTTTTTGATTCTCAAACTTTTAAAATTGAAGGGGGGACAGAAATTCAGCGAGAGCTTTGGTTCAAAGCATTAAATGACGCTGCCCGTCTCGCTCGTAATCTATATACATTTTCCAAAGATAAATCTTATGTGGTCTTGTTTCTATGTATCTATGAAAGCCCTTATACCATTGTAGACTCAGAATATAAGGATCCCAATGACGAGCTTCATCGTCACGCGAGGACTTTTGTCAATCCAGACGCTTCTATTGATGTTCAGTGGGCAAGCCCGACCGAGGTGTACCGGACGGCGTTTGTGGATCAGGTGAACGACAAGGATCGGAGAGATTTGGCCATTCATGAAGCCTTGCATCGGCAAAATCCAAAATTACTGGAGCCAGCTATTTTGGATCTTCAAAAAACGATTATATCTATTTATGAGAAGCTAGATGTGAAATCGGTCATTCAAAATTGGGTTCCAAGTGTCATCAGCCAGGAGCAGACCGTTCTTCCTTTTTATCTACATGATCTATTGATCCTTTCGG
>CAZDSE010000097.1:6112-7509 GCA_964507905.1 uncultured bacterium
GGAATGGAAGGGGACATGTACGATTACGGAAGGAGATCGACTGCTGATGGGGGCCACCGGAGATTGTAGAGTGAAGTTTACTCATTGGAGTGCGCCATACAATCGAGATATTTGGGGAGTGACCCCGCTGACTTTGGATATTGAGGGCACACTCAAAAATACGGTAAAGGAATACAACTTGGGGAATTTGTGGTTGGGGAGTTCGGTCACGCGCTCATATACGGTGTCTGCGCGTCAAGTTATTCTTGGGGGTGAAATCAATTTTGACGTGGGGAATTTATTGATCACGGGAGAAAATGAATTTATGGGACTTAGAAATCATAAAAATCAGGAATTTCGGGAACCATCTTTTTCAGGAGTGATGCCAGTCGACATATCGATCAATCCTGCGTCTTATTTGGATCTAAATGTGAAATGTACCACTAAGAAAATGGGGGGCGAAGATATTGTTTTGTTTGTGCGACTTCGACCGGAGCTCTAAATGAGAAATCTTATTTTTTTCTATTTGTTTATGATGATTCCCCAGGTTTTTGCTCAAGGATTAGACGACTCGATCGAAGAAACCATTCGATCTTTAGAAAAAGTACCGTCTCCGGATTTTAAACGTTTCCACTTTCAAGTGGATTATGAAGATCGAGATAAAAATTTTTCACCGTATAGTGATCAAGAAACAGCCTATCGGAATAGTACCGAATATGTTTTGTTTTCTGTTTATGTCCGATCCAAATGGGCGAGGGTTCAAAATACAACTCAATTCCAAGTGGGAAGAGGAAGTGATGATATCAAATGGGGTAAAAAAATCTGGGAAGAAAAACAAAAATTTGAACAACGGCAGACGGGACTGACGCTTACGCAACGGATCTTTCATTGGACGATTTCTGAGGGGGGCTTTGTCCAATCTTTTGAAAATGAAACCAGTGGCACTCCCAAGCAATCATTCAAGGGAAGACATGCCCAAATAGATTATCGGTCCACAACGCGCTCTCTATTTCCTCCGGAAATCGGATTTCATGTGGGAGGCGCATATGATCAACGCTTTCGTCGCGTATTGGAACTGGGGAATTCAGAGTTTAAGGATGTTGAAACCACAGTGGGGCGAATCGACATTGTGGCTCCGGTTTGGTTTTTTGAGAGTGTATATCAGGATCAAGAGATTGAAGGTCGCAGTTATCGATCGACACAGCAAACGATTGGATTGCGATGGACGCCAAATGGGAGTGCGTGTTTGTCGGATGGTCAAGGATCTTGGTTATCGAATCCCTCTGGACAAGTATTTAGTCAGCATTCGTGGATGTTGATTTTGGGGCTTCAAAAGATTGATGAAGATTTAAACGCCAAGGATCTTTTGGGGGTTTTGCTTTCCGCCAGACTTTATTCCCCCTATGGAGACAATACCA
>CAZDSE010000098.1:0-2098 GCA_964507905.1 uncultured bacterium
CAAAAATTGCACCACCTGTTCCACCACGTCCGCTTGCGGCCCGCGTTCGCCGGACAGAGTGTAAGGCATTCCCACCACGAGCACCGTGACCTGCTTTTCTTTAATAATAGGCGCGAGGTCGGTTCGCAAATTCCACTTTCCAGCGTTCGGAATTGGCGGAAGCGGCACCGGCGTGCTCGTATCATCCGGCACCAACGCCAGGCCTATCATTTTTGAGCCGTAATCCATTGCCAAAATGCTCATATTATTTTTCATCCGGCCTCCGCG
The DNA here is from genome assembly GCA_964507905.1 of uncultured bacterium. GTDB lineage: Bacteria > Bdellovibrionota > JACOXK01 > 2-02-FULL-40-11 > 2-02-FULL-40-11 > CAZDSE01. Next base: position 268 of record CAZDSE010000098.1, read on the forward strand.
TGACCACCACTGGATCACCCTCGGTTGCGATAACCGTGTGTTCAAAATGCGCGCACAAACTGTCGTCTGCCGGAACAATCGTCCATCCGTCGTCTAATGTTTTTACCTCGTGTGTTCCTAATGTAACCATGGGTTCAAGCGCGAGCACCATGCCCGGTTCGATTTTTATTTTCTCGAGCGCCGGCTGGTAATAATTCGGCACCTGCGGCGGCTCATGCACTTTGTATCCCACGCCATGTCCCACGAGCGCGCGCACAATGCCGTATCCAAACGGTTTCAAATAATTTTCTATCGCGCGGCCGACGTCAGCAACGCTCTTTCCCGGCCGCACTTCGGCCATGCCAATCTCAAGCGCCTTTTGCGTGCGCTCCAATAATAACTCAACCTCTTTTTTAATGGGCCCAAGCGGAATAGTGATGGCGGTGTCGGTAAAAAATCCATCCTTTGCCGGCCATCGCATGCCAATATCTATACTCAAAATATCAGTCGCTTCGACTTCGATTTCACTTTGATCTTGGGATAAACGCAGACGGATCTTTCCGCGAAGTTTATCTGCAGACAATCGGACGTAATGGTCAAATAGTTTCCCTTTGTGAAACTTACCACTCTTATCGATGACTGTAATTTCTTGAGACGACGCCATCGCCTTTTCGATTTGATCCATGAGTTTAAAAATGGATTTCATAATAAAATACTAAAATTCTTTCACATCCTCTTGAATGGCAACGATCATTGGAATTCGACCATCCGCCAATGGATCTCCGGGAACCACGAGTTTGGCGGAAACAAATTCTTCATCTCGCCAGCTGGGATTTAAAAAACCAACGTGTACATAACGAAATTTCACCATGTGTCGAATGTCTTTATGATTCACATACACAGGGCTTAATTTATATAACGAAATAAGATTTTTATATTCTTCCTCACGCCTTTGTAGACTCACTTCTAATGTGGGGAATACATCTGTTTCAGCAGCAGTATAAATCTTCGAGACTTGAAGATCTTGAATGGCATTGTCCCAATGTCCGAAATCACTTTCCAGAGCATACCGATTTTCTTTCAATTCTTCGATTTTAAATTTACCACCCAACAGCTCCTTGGCCGATAAAAACTCAATGGCTTGGGCCAGATTTTCTTTCTGCCCTTCAAATACAATGGGAAAGGTCACAAACAACAATTGAGTAGGAGATTTTGGTCGAACTGCAGGACGTATATCCCCAGCCCCAGAAACAATACAGGGAGAGAAAAATGATTTTAATCGCCATTCCAAAATCGCCTCATGGAGCGCAGTCAATCGGGTCTGGATTTGCGCTGTGATCAATTCTTGTACCTGCGCCCGCTGATCCGGAGGAGTGGTGGATAGATTTGGGATATCCATCAATGTTTTGTATCCCATAACCACAAAAGCACGTTCTTCATTCTCAGGGGGTAGTGCATTTAAAATGGTCCCAATGAATAGACTTAAAATCAGAAACCCAAACACTTTTTTCATGAACACCTCATCAAAATAAGACTTTTTCTATACTCTAGAGATTTTGATTTGGCAATCCCCCATTTGATATCTTCCTCCCATTATCGATTTGTGGGTCATGGCAAGATTTGATATGATTAATCAGAATGGGCAAAGCAAAGACAATCGTCGAATGTCCTCACTGTAAAAAGAAAGTCATTTGGTCAGAATCTCCATGGCGTCCGTTTTGCTCCGAACGCTGTCGCTTGATTGACCTTGGCGATTGGGCCAGCGAGAAATATAAGATCGCCGGGGAAAAAGTAAGTTCAGAAAATTTACCGGATGAAGAAAGTCATCCTCTGCAAAAAAAACAATCCTTTC